>DATJYI010000001.1:0-3290 GCA_035499635.1 Nitrospiria bacterium
GTCCTTCGCCGAATTGCACCGCCTCTTGTTGGGCGGTGTTCAGCGTCTGATCGCTTTCGAAGGGCAGCCGGAGCGATTGTTCCATGTCCATGTGGCATTATAGAAAAAATGGCGGCCTGGTGGCTAGGAGACCGCCAAGAATTTCTAAAGTTTTCTTGCGTTCGCCTGCCCGGTCCTGCGTGTTGACACCCGAAAACTCGCTGTGTTACAGTCGCCCCCGCTTACGTCGAACGAAGTGAGGCGCAATAGCCGATTCTGGAACCTCTTGTGCCGACCGGGTGAGGCGCAAGGTCCGATTCGAGTACCGCTAGTTCCGGGCTCCCACGCACTGAGACAGAAAGGTTGAAGGCATGACACTGGAATCACTGACATTGGTTTTTGCCCTTGTTGCGGCGGCCGTTGGAGTTATTTACGGCATCTATCTGATTTTTTGGGTGATGCGGCAAGAAACCGGCAATGACCGGATGCGGGAGATCGCCGCGGCCGTGCAGGAGGGCGCGCAGGCCTACCTGAACAGACAATATCGGACCGTGGCGATGGTGGCCGCCGTCATTTTCGTGCTCATGTGGGTCGCCGGATTCTGGTCGGATCGATTTGGTCTGGTCACCGCGGTCGGTTTTCTGATCGGCGCCATCGCCTCCGCCTCGGCCGGGTACGTTGGGATGAAAATCGCCGTCCGCGCCAACATCCGGACCGCGCAGGCGGCTCATAACGGATTGAATGCGGCGTTACAGGTGGCGTTTAAGGGCGGCGCCGTGACGGGCTTGTTGTTGATCGGGCTGGGGCTGTTCGCCGTGTCGGGATTCTATCTCGTGGCCTCCGCGCTCGCCGGGCCGGAGAAGGCGACGCACGCCCTCCTCTCGTTGGGATTCGGGGGCAGTTTGATTTCGGTCTTCGCCCGCGTCGGGGGGGGGATTTTCACGAAGGCGGCCGATGTCGGAGCCGATTTGGTCGGCAAGGTCGAGGCGGGCATTCCCGAGGACGACCCGCGCAACCCCGCGGTGATCGCTGACAACGTGGGCGACAACGTGGGCGACTGTGCCGGGATGGCGGCCGATCTGTTTGAAACCTACGCCGTGACGACCGTGGCGGCCATGGTGCTGGGATTCACCCTCTTCAAGGGCGCGCCGGAACCGCTGGTTTATCCCTTGCTGCTCGGCGGCATAACGATTTTCGCGACGATCATCGGCATCTGGTTTGTGAAGGTCGGAGCAGGCGGCAGCATCATGGGCGCCCTCTACAAGGGATTGTTTTGGGCCGGCGGCGTGGCGGCGGTGGCCTTCTACCCCGCCACCAACTGGCTGATGAGCGGTGTCGGCGGGACGAGCGTCATGGCCTATTACGGATGTACGCTGGTCGGCCTGGCCGTCACCATCGCGCTGGTCTTCATCACCGATTACTACACCTCGAAGAGCTTCAGTCCGGTCAAGGACATCGCCAAGGCGAGCGAATCAGGCCACGCGACGAATATCATCGCAGGGCTGGCGGTTGGGATGCAATCGACGGCGCTTCCCGTCATCGTGATCGCGGCGGCGATCATGGTGAGCTTCAAGCTGGCGGGCCTCTTTGGCGTCGCGGTGGCGGCGGTCTCTATGCTCTCAATGGCCGGCATCGTGGTGGCCATCGACGCCTTCGGCCCCATCACCGACAATGCCGGCGGGATCGCCGAGATGGCTCATCTGGGCAAGGATGTCCGGAACATCACCGATCCGTTGGATGCGGTGGGAAACACCACCAAGGCCGTGACCAAGGGTTACGCGATCGGCTCGGCCGGTCTGGCCGCGATCGTCCTCTTTGCCGAATACGCCCGCGCGGTGGGGGGTGAGCAGCAGGCGGCCGGAATCTTCTCGCTGGCGAATCCGAGCGTGCTGATCGGCCTCTTCATCGGCGGCATGCTGCCCTATTTGTTCGCCTCGATGTGCATGAAGGCGGTGGGTGAAGCGGCCGGGGAGGTGGTGGGCGAGGTCCGCCGCCAATTTCGGGAGATCAAGGGAATCATGGAGGGCAAGGGGAAGCCGGAATACGGCACCTGCGTGGACATCGTGACGAAAGCGGCCATCCAGAAGATGATGATTCCCGGGGCGATTCCCGTGCTGGCGCCCATCCTGGTCGGCTTCCTTCTCGGACCCGTGGCGCTGGGCGGCGTCTTGGTCGGGACGATCGTGACCGGCCTCTTTGTCGCCATCTCAATGACCAGCGGCGGCGGCGCGTGGGACAACGCCAAAAAATATATCGAGGAGCAGGGGAAGAAGGGGAGCGACACGCACAAGGCCGCTGTCACGGGCGATACGGTCGGCGACCCCTACAAGGACACCGCGGGCCCCGCGATCAATCCCATGATCAAGGTCATCAATATCGTCGCATTGTTGATCGTGTCATTGATCGTCTAGCGAGCGACTTCTGTAAATCCGTTGGGGGGACCGGGGTGTGGGGGCGGCAGCCCCCACACTGAAATGCCGGGGAGCAAGCGGCTCTCTCCCCCTGAATGAGCGAGCGGCCACCGGACGCGAGCGGATCCCCTCGTCTTGACAAGCCGTTCAAGCCTTTGTGAAAATAATTATCACGACGATGAAGATCGGCTTTCTCCTCTGCAGCAGCCCGGAATCGCAGGACGGCTTTAGCGTCGGCCGTTTGGCCGACGGCCTGCTCTCGGCCGGCCATTCCGTCTCACTTTTTCTCATGGATGACGGCGTGTACCATGCCACACGGCACGCAACAGGGCATGCCACGAGGCATGCCACAGGAGAGGTGATCGGGCAGGCGGCCGGCGCCCAGACGGGGCCGGGTTATTCTTCGATGGGATTGTCACGATTGCTGGAGCGGGGGGCCAGGGTCGCTCTCTGCGCCGTGACGGCAAGATCGAGAGGGTTAGGGGAGGCCGAGCTCGATCCCCGAGTCGAGTTGTCCAGCCAGTATGAGCTGGCGCAGATGGTCAGGGAGGCCGACCGGTTTCTGGCCTTCGGGACGGCATGAAGCGGGTCGTCATGCTGGTCAGGCGCGCGCCGTTGGCTTCCAGCGCGACAACCGAAGCGCTGAGGGTGGCCGTGGGCATGACGCTGGCCGACCACGAGGTGACCATCCTCTATCTCGATGATGGGGCGGGCGCGGCGGCGGAGTTGCAACCGGCCTTGACCGGCGGCGCCGACATCGGTGAAGCGCTGTCGCTCCTCGGCCCCTGCCATGTGCGGGAGGCGGCGGAGATGGAATCGTTGAAGCGGGCGAGAGTGGCGAAGGTGCGTCAGGGCGTAGACGTGATTGACCGGACGGCGGCCCTGTCGCTGCTCGGCGGC
>DATJYI010000002.1:0-8694 GCA_035499635.1 Nitrospiria bacterium
GGCGGATCTCGTCGGGAGGATTCTTGGCGTACAGTCGGCCGAGCTGAATGGGGAAGTCCCTGACGTAGACCGCGAATTCCTGTTGGAAATGAATTTTCAACCGGTCACGCGTGATCCGGTTGCCGCTGAAGACGGGCCAGGCCCAGTGGTGCTTGCGATCCATGACGGCCAGCAGCCGTTCCTGAAACGGAGGGCGCAGCCGCCCGGTGGTTCGTCCGCCGGCGGCCATCACGAACCGGGCTCGGTCATCCGCCAGGGGTCCAGGAGCGCTTCGAGTTTCTTGATGGGAAGGAGATTGCGGGCCAGAGCGATCTCGCGAACGGTCTTGCCGGTCCGATAGGCTTCCTTGGCGATGGCGGCGGCCTGATCGTAGCCGATTACCGGCGCGAGCGCCGTGCACATGGCGAGGCTCTGCTCGATCATCGCCCGACATCGGACTTCGTCCGCCGTCAACCCGGCGACGCAGCGGCGGGTGAAATTCTCCGCCGAGGCGGCCAGCAATTGGATCGCGTGGAGCAGATCGTACGCCATGACCGGCATCATCACGTTCAGTTCAAAATTGCCGGATACTCCGCACAGCGCGATCGTCGCGTCGTAGCCTATCACCTGCGCGGCAACCTGGCAGACCGATTCGGCGATAACGGGGTTGACCTTGCCCGGCATGATCGACGAGCCAGGCTGAGTCTCGGGCAGCAGCAGCTCGCCGATGCCGCACCGGGGGCCGGAGCCGAGCCAACGGATGTCATTGGCGATCTTCATGAGGGCCACGGCGAGTCCCTTCAACGCGCCGCTCGTCTCCACGATCGCGTCCTTGGCGGCCTGCGCCTCGAAATGGTTGGCCGCCTCGCGTACGTTGAGGCCCGTCTCCTTGTTGAGCAGGGCGATTACCTTCGCCGCGAACTTCGGCGGCATGTTGATCCCGGTGCCGACGGCCGTGCCGCCCAATGCCAGCTCCTCCAGGGACGGCCGGCAGCGTTCGATCCGCGCGATCGCAAGCTCGATCTGGCGGGCGTAGCCCGAAAATTCCTGCCCCAGGCGGATCGGCGTGGCATCCTGCAGATGGGTCCGGCCGATTTTCACGACCCGGTCGAACTGCCTGGCCTTGGCGGCCAGCGCGCGGTGCAGCGACCTCAGGGCGGGCAGCAGCGACCGCTCGATTTCCACGAGCGCGGCGACGTGCATGGCTGTCGGAATCACGTCATTGCTTGATTGCCCCTTGTTGACGTGATCGTTCGGATGCACAGCCTTCTGGCCGGCTGTCTTGCCCAGCAATTCCGCCGCGCGGTTGGCGATCACCTCGTTGGCGTTCATGTTGGTCGACGTGCCCGAACCGGTTTGAAAGATATCGACCACGAACTCCGCGTCGAACCCGCCATCGGCCACTTCCCGCGCCGCCTGCTGGATTGCCTTGGCCGTGGCGGCGTCCAGCGCACCGATCTCCTGGTTCACCTTTGCGGCCGCCCATTTGATTAGCCCCATCGCGCGGATAAAGGCGCGGGGAAAGCGGAGGTCGCTGATCGGGAAATTCTCCACAGCCCGCTGCGTCTGCGCCCCGTAATAGGCGTCGGCGGGCACCCGCATCGTACCCATGGAGTCCTGCTCAGTCCGGAACGAGGCCGGGCGATGGCCGTCGGATGGGACGGCCGCTGGTTTCGCCGTTCGTGTGGATTTTGATTTTGCCATGATGAAAACCGTCGCTCATCATTTCAAAAATGTTTTGAAATTGCAAGCCAATGGTCGTCCTGTGATGGATTGACTGGACCTGGCGGTCTTCGCTAGGATATTTATATGAGATGCATGTACGAGATGCATGTACGAGAGGAGGCGGCGATGGATCTGCGAACGAAATTCCCCCGAAGTCCGAAAGAAAAACTCGACGGCTATGTCCACGTGCCCCGGATCATCGACAAAGCGCGGGCGCACAACGCCGGCACCCTGGGGGAGTATATCTACAACTGCCCGATGGATCAGTCGTGGTTTCAGTTGTCGGGTATCGCGGCTGACGCGTTCGCCGAGGCGGTCAAGACGCGTGACGATCGGCAGATGGCCGAGTGGATCCACCAGCGCACCAAGCCCCATTCAAAGGACGAGATCGAGGCGTGGAACCGGACACTGTTGAGCCGGACACCCTCATCGCCTGAAAGTCAGCAGCGCTTTCTCGCCACCCGCCAGAAACTCGCGCCGAACCGGACCGACATCACCACCTGGCCCGATCTCATCGATCTGGAGGAGGGGCGGCCGGTTCCCGCGCGCGGATAGACGACGCCTGTTATACTGATCGCAGGCGTGAGGCATTGGTCACGCCCCGCGAACGCCATGCGTATCCAAAACAGCAGGAGGGGACAGGCGGGTTATACCTATCTGTTTGTGATGTTCATGGTGGTGCTGATCGGCCTCGCCGCCACCGCGGTGACCCGTCAATGGAAAACCGAAATCCGCCGCGAGCGGGAGGCCGAGCTGCTCTATCGCGGCGATCAGATCCGCCAGGCCATCGGGCTTTACTATCTGACGGCGAGGGCCGGGTTCAACACCTATCCCAAATCGTTGGATGATTTAATCAAGGATCCGAACAGCTCGGCGACCCGGCGGTATCTGCGCAAGATCTACAAGGATCCGATCACCGGGGACGATTTTGAGCTGGTCAAGGAGGGCGAGGCGGTCAGAGGGGTCAGAAGCAAAAGCACGGAGACGCCGATCAAAACGGGCAATTTTCCGATGGAAGACCAGGATTTCAACGGAAAAACTTCTTATCATGACTGGGTGTTCGTCTATCAGCCGCAGGGGCTTCCACCCAGGCCGGTCAATTGACCTCAGGGGCCTGCCGGCGGCGCGGCGCGACCTACGGCATAGAGAAAGACGCCGTTCCGGACCGTGTGCAGCGTCAGCTCTTCGCGGCGCAGCTGTTCGAACCGCTCTCTGGCGGTCCGATCCGGCCAGAGCAGCGCGGGATAGCCCTCCTCCTCCAGCCGGCGCGCCTCCACCTGGTTATAGAGCAGATGAGTCACTCCCTCCCGCCGCAGCCGCGCCGCCAGCGCCGCCGCGTCGGCCGACTCTTCGGTCCAGCGGATTATCGGCGACGTGTCGTATTTGGTGCCGATGATCCGATCGCGATCGAGATAGAAGCCGCGGTATTCGCCCACGAACAGCACGACGGCGCTTTGGGGCAGAAGCCGGTTGGCCACGTCGATGGCGGCGTGGGGCGGCACCGACCAGTCCAGCCATTGCCGCCGCGCCTCGCCGTCCGGGATCAGCTTCAGGAGGGAGACCGCCATTTCCCACGTTGAGGCCGCGGTTCTGCCGGGCTCGAGTGCGCGCAGGCCGGTCAACGCCGTGAAGGGGGCGATGTAATTGTCCCGGATGAGGCCGGCGGCCTGGATGGATTGAGCCGCCAATCCGACGGACAGGGCGACGCCGGCCGCCGCGCGGGCGGCGCGGCCGGACGCGCTCAATTCCGTCAGGCCGACCGCCCCGAGCAGCGCGAGCAGCGCGCTCATCGGCATCAGGTATCGGGGCACCGGACTGACGAACCACCAGACCGCGGTCGCCGCCGCGATGAGCCAGAGCAGTGGCCGCAGCGCCGCATACCGTCGACGCGTCAGGATCACAGCGGCCGTCCCCACGGCCGCGGTCAGCGTGAGCCAGCCGATGTCATTCGATGCGAGCCGCAGAAGATAGTCCGGCAGAACGGTCCAATCGATTCCTCCCGTGCCCAGGTCGTGCCGCAACCAGGCGACGCCATTCTCGTCCAGAAAGGGGCGACCCGGGCCGCTGGGGAAGAGCGGCCCGGCGCTCGGTCCCAGACTGGGATAAAAGGGATCGCCCGTGGCGAGCAGATTTCTCACCCACCACGGAGACGCGGTTGCGGCCGCCGAGAACAACCACCGGCCGAATCCGCGAAAGCGTGCAACGCGCGGCATGCCGGTTGGTTGAGGCCACACGCACCAGACCGCCGCCATGCCGATCAGAAAAGAGAGGGTGGAATATTTCGAACCGAGGGCGAAGCCCATCAGCAGGCCGGAGATGACGAGCCAGGCGCGTTCCGGCGCGCGCGTCGCGGTGTCCTGCCGCCGCGCCGCGGCCGTCCGCCACCGCCACCAGGCGAGGAGACTCGTGAGCTCGAAGAACAGCAGCCCCATGTCGTTGCCGCTGACGCCGGCCAGCAGTACGACGGACGGCGTCAGCAGGAAGAGCGTGCCGGCGAGCAGACCCGTCAGTCGGGACGACTCTGGCCGGGGGGAAAGGAGCCGGCCCAGTGCGCCGAGCGCGGCGGCGCAGAGCAGGGCAAGCGCGGCATGGATCAGCTTGGTCGCCCGTTCATCGGAAAAAGCCAGCGCGAGCAAGTAGAGCGATTCCACATTGGCCGGCAAAGCGCTGTTGTAATTCCACGGCAGGAACCGGATCCGGTGGTGGAGCAGATCATAGCGCGACAGCTCGAGATGATAGATCAATGCGTCGTGGAAGAACTCCGGCATCAGCACGCCGAAGATGATCAGCACGAGGGCAAACAGGCGGCCGCCGGCGGCAATCCGCCTGAGGAGAGGGCGGTTCATCTGCAGGCCCGTCGCGCCACCGGCTTGCCGTGGCGATGCCGTGCGCCGGATCCATCCGGCCGCCCCGGCGAGCAGCAGCCCGATCAGGACAGGATGATACAGCTGGCCGGCCAGTCCGATGGCCAGAACCAGCAGAGCCAGTATACCGGTGCCGACGGCCAGTGTGAACAGACGACGGTCTGACGACGGAACATCCGGTTCCACAACGATCCGCGCGAACACCCAACGACCGAAACCGTACGCCGAGGCGCCGATGGCCGCAACGCTCAGCAGCGCGGCGCCCCACGCGGTTGCAAGGTCGCTGATCGTGTTCATCACGGCGGCCGTCATTGTAACGGAGACGATCCCCACGGACAAGCCCGCCGCGCGGGCCGCCGTCTGAGACGGCGCGCCGTCCGCCCGATGATCGGGCGCAGCTTTTTTCTTGCAAACGCTCCGATGTTTGCCTACAATGGTCGAAACGGCGGTCGAATCCCGTGCCGTCACCATTCATCGGGAGGAGTGTCAAGATGCGGATGTCGTCTGTGCGGAGACTGCTGCTGAGCGCCGGGCTCGTCGCGTGGCTGGTGGCTGCGCCCACTGCAGCGTGGGCCGGCTATTTGTCTGAGGCAGGGCTGGGCACCGCCAGCATGCTGAGCACCTTCATTTATGGGCCCATAAAGCTGACCTACGCCATTTTGGGTGGAACGATCGGCGGACTGAGCTATTTGCTCTCCGTCGGCAATCTTGACGTCGCCAACAAAATCTGGGTGCCTTCGCTTGGGGGCAATTATGTCATCACGCCCGAGATGCTGAAAGGCGAACAGGCGATCCACTTCTTCGGTTCGTCGACCATGGCATCCGGTTCCACGGAGGCCGGTTATTAGCGTTGGCGACCCATCTCATCGTAGACGGCTACAACCTTATCGGTCACGAGGGGGGGCTTCACGGCGATTTGCGCGCGCGTCGCGAGCAGCTCATCGGGCGATTGGCGGTCTACCAGCGACAGCGTGGGCACCGCCTGACGGTCGTGTTTGATGGCTGGCGCTCTGGTTGGCCGTCCGAGCACCACGACCGGATCGACGGGATCGACGTGGTCTATTCCCGAGAAGGGGAACAGGCTGATGAGGTCATCGCCCGGTTGGCCGATGAAGAGGGCGCGGCGGCCGTGGTGGTCTCTTCCGACCGCGCCGTGCAGCTGGCCGTTCGCGGTGCGGGGGGAGTGGCGCTGGCCTGCGGCGAATTTGAGCGGAAGATGATCGACAGCGCGCAACTCGCGACGGCGGCCCTGTCGGACAAGGAAGAGGATGGAGAGCGGATCGGACCGTCGATCAAGAAAGGAAATCCCCGCCGGCGCTCCAAGGCCGATCGACGCAAAGCTGTCAAATTGAAAAAACTTTAGTTTTTGCCCGGCCGCTTCACTTCCAGCGTGGTATTGCCGACGTGAATCCGGTCGTTCGGTTTGAGCAGGTCCCGCCTGACCAGAAAGCCGTTCAGCACCGTGCCGTTCGCGCTTCGCAGATCCTTGATGATCAAGGTGTCGCCGTAGCATTCGATCACGCAGTGCTCCCTCGACACTTCTGGATCCTTCAACTGCACGTCGGCGGTCACCCCCCGCCCGATGGTCATCTGCGCCTTGACGATGGTAAACCGCTTGCCGAGATCGTCCCCCTCCACGATTTCCAATTCGAACAGACGTCCGGTCGGCGAAACCGGTTTCTTGCCATTTGTCGCGTTCCGGATCGAGGTGTCGGGATCCGGCTTGGTTTCTGCGTCGGGTGGAAAAATCATGGTGCTGGATCCCACGTCGCGTTTGTTCACCCGGTTGCGGGTGGACTGAACTCCGGCTGCACGCGCGCGGTGCCCGGCGGCGCGACCATTGCCGTTTCCGGCATGATTGACGTGCTCGCAATAGGGACAGGGGCCGCTGTTCTCATTGGAGCCGGTCAGATCAAAGACGGTGCCGCAATTTTCACAATGGATGCGCATGACGTCACTCCTTTGGTGGCGCGGTGTCAGGAGCCGTTTCAGCCGGGTCGGAAGACGGAGCCGGCGGCGCGGCGCGGATGGTGCTGAGCAGCTGCTCGTCCTCCTTGGTCCAGGGCGCCGAAGGATCCATCGCCACCGCCAGTTGCAGCTCATCAATCGCCAGTGACGCGATATTTTTATCGGCGTACAGCCGGCCCAGGTCGTGGTGCAGGATCGCCGTGCCCGGAAACCGGTTGATGCCCTCGGTCAGAATGGCGATGGCAGGATCGGTCTTCTTCTCCTCACGCAGCACCATGGCCAACAGGTGGTAGCCGTGCACGGCCTGGGGATTGACGGACAGGGCGTCCCGCAAACTGCGCTCGGCAACGGCGAGATCGCCCGATTGATAGGCGCGCCGCGCCTCTTCATAGAGTTGGAGCTGTTCCTGGCGTAGCGGGAAGCCGGGGGGTCTGCGGGCCGCCCCGATGTCAGGCGGATTACCGGCGGGGCTCCACGTCGGGTCGGTCAACTCCGGTTCGGGTGCGGCGACCGGCCGCGGCGGGACGGTCGACGTCCCCGCCGTCGTTGATGCCGAGGGGAAGGCCGCTTGGGGCGCCGGGGGCGTCGCCACGGGCGGCGCAACAGCCGATGGTGAACCGAGAGGTTGCGAGGGGACGGCTGGCGGCGCGTCTTGAGCCGTCGGCACGCTGTGCTGGGCGATCATCTGATCGACCTGCCGGTTCAGCGCGAGTTTCAACTCGTTCCATTGCCGGACCGGCACGAGCGAGGGCTGCCACATCGCAAGGAGCAAGGCCGCCCAGCCGAGCAGCGCGATCGCCGCAAAAAAGGCCTTGGTGACCGGCAACCGGCTGGGTTGGGGCATATTTTTCGGCGCCAGGGGAGCATAGCGGCCGGATGTCGATTTGCGGGACGGCGTGCCCTCCTGGCTCGAGGGGACGGCGGTCGGCCAATCAGCCATCCCCTCCATCGGCGACCCGGCCGGGACGGCCGCGATGCGCTGGACACGGACCGTGTCGTCAGACAGGTCCTGTTCAAAGAGCGCGTGCATATAGTTGGCCAGCGACAGGCTGCTGAATGCGTATCCCTTGGCCGCGATCAAATGATCGATCGCCAGCTCCATGTCGGACGCTTGCTGGAACCGCTCGTCCGGGTTCTTGGCCAGGGCCCTCATGATCAGCCCGTCAATCTCCGGCGGCAGATCGCGGTTGAACGTGGATGGCGGGGCGATCTGCGCCTGCCGCACCTGCTCGATGATGGCAAATTCATTGTTGCCGGTGAACATCCGCTGGCCGGTCACCAGCTCGTGCAGCACGATGCCCAGGGAGAAGATGTCGGACCGGTGGTCGAGCGGTTTGCCGGTTGCTTGTTCCGGCGACATGTAGGACAACTTGCCCTTGAGCGTCCCGGTGCGCGTTTCGGTCGCCTGCGTCGTGGCTTTGGCGATCCCGAAGTCGACCAGCTTGATCTCGCCTTCATACGAAATCAGAATGTTTTGGGGGCTGACGTCTCGGTGGACCAGATGCAGATCCCGGCCGTGAAGGTCCTTCTTCCGGTGGGCGTAATCGAGGCCGGCGCAGATACGGCTCGCAATCAGGAGGGCGTGGCCCGGGGTCAGTGGAAGCGACCGGGCCTGGCTGCGCTGCACCAGGGCGCGCAGGTCCTTGCCCATGACATACTCCATGGCGATGTAATAGAACCCCTCTGTGGTTCCGAGATCGAAAATCTGCACGATATGCTGATGGGAGAGCAGCGCCGCCAGTTTCGCCTCGTTGATGAACATGCCGACGAACTCCTGATCTTGCGTCAGCGCCGGAAGAATGCGCTTGATGGCGACGACCTTCTCGAAGCCTTTCAGGCCGATCTGCTTGGCGAGAAACAGTTCGGCCATGCCGCCGGCCGCGAGCCGATCCATCAACAGATATTTGCCGAACCGCGCGGGTGCGCTGTGCTGGAGCGTAGTCATGGTCTTTCATTCCCGCCGCCGGGCGATCGGCGTGGGGCTGGTCTAAACTATAGCCGTGATTGGAAAACCCGTCAAAATGCCATAGGCATACCCCCTCTCTCAGGTGGGAAGGCCTACGGGGTGGCGGAAGGGCGGCGGTCGCGTGAGGGAGAACGCCTACCGCCGGTCGAGACCGAAGAGGGAAACGGTGTTCTGGCGGGTCCTCGACCGCAC
>DATJYI010000003.1:0-9267 GCA_035499635.1 Nitrospiria bacterium
CAATACCAGGCCGCACTGGATCAGGCGATGGGTACCAAGGGGCGCGCGGAAGCTGCGCTCTTCAAGGCGCGTAATGACGTGCAGCGGTACACGCCGCTGGTCGCGCAGAAGGCCGTCAGCCAGCAGGAGCTCGACAACGCCATCGCCGCGGAGATGGAGTCAACGGCCGCGCTGGAGTCGGCCAAGGCCAACGTGCAGCAGGCCAGGCTCAACCTCACCTGGACCCGGGTGCTCTCGCCGATCTCCGGGGTGGTGGGGATCGCCAAATCACAGGTGGGCGATCTCGTCACTCCCCAAACGGTCATGACCACCGTCTCACAGGTCGATCCCATCAAGGTCATCTTCAACATCAGCGAGAAGGAATACATGCGCTACGCCGATCAGATCAACCAGCCGCCCGACTCCAAGCGCGAAGGAGTTCTCGAGCTGGTCCTGGACGACGGCAGCATCTACCCCAGCAAGGGCAAGGTGATCACGGTCGACCGGGAGGTGGACGTGCGGACGGGCACCATGACGGTCAAGGGCGCCTTCCCCAACCCCGGGAATCTTCTTCGCCCCGGGCAGTTTGCCAAGGTGCGCGCCGCCCTGGAGACGGAGCGGGGCGCGCTGCTGGTGCCCCAGCGGGCGGTGAGCGAGCTGCAGGGTTCCTATCAGGTCGGCGTCGTCGGTCCTGACGGGAAGGCGGAGATCCGCGTGGTCCAGCCGGGCCCGCGGGTCGACAGCCTCTGGGTGATCAGGAAGGGGCTCAATCCCGGCGAGAAGGTGATCGTCGAGGGATTGTTCCGCGTCCGGCCGGGCATGGTCGTGAACGCGAAACCGGCGGCGACCGAGGAGACCGGCGCACCGCCCCCATCCGCACCAGCAGGGCACTGACGCATGGCCCGGTTCTTCATCAATCGCCCGATCGTGGCGATGGTCATCGCCATCCTCACCGTGATCGGCGGGCTCGTGGCCATGGCCGGCCTGCCGATCGCCCAATACCCCGACATCGTCCCTCCGCAGATCCTGGCCTCCACCACCTACACGGGCGCCGACGCCCTGACGATCGAATCCTCCGTAGCGGCGCCTCTCGAGCAGCAGATGTCGGGCGTCGACAACATGCTCTACATGCAGTCGACCAACGCCAACGACGGCACGATGAGCCTGCGCGTCACGTTTGACATCGACACCGACGTCAACATGGATCAGGTCAACACCCAGAACCGGGTCGCCCAGGCCCAGCCGAACCTGCCGACCGACGTCAACAACTACGGGATCACGATCCGCAAGATCACCGGCATGCCTCTCCTGGTGGTCTCCCTCTATTCGCCGAAGAACAGCTACGACGCGCTGTTTCTCGGCAACTACGCGACCATCAATTTAAACGATGCGATCTACCGGGTGAAGGGGGTGGGGCAGATCACGAACTTCGGCGCCGCCGATTACGCGATGCGCATCTGGGTGAAGCCCGACAAACTGGCCAAGCTGGGCTTCACCGTGGCCGATCTCATGAACGCCATCAAAAGGCAGAACGCCGTGAATCCCTCGGGCCGGGTGGGGGACGAGCCGATCCCCAAGGGCCAGGAGTTCACCTACACGGTGCGCTCCCAGGGCCGCCTGGTCAACGCCGAAGAGTTCGGCGAGATCGTGGTCCGCATCAACCCGGACGGATCGATGGTCCGCCTGAAGGACGTCGCGCGGATTGAGCTGGGCGCCCTCAGCTACACCCAGATCGGCCGCCTCAACGGCCAGCCCTCGTTGATCATCGCCATCTACCAGGCTCCCGGATCAAATGCTCTTGCAGTGGCCGACGGCGTCAAGGCGGCGTTGAAGGAGCTCAAGGAAAAATTCCCGCCCGACCTCGACTACATCATCTCGCTCGACACCACGATTCCGGTCACCGAGGGCATCCACGAGATCGTCAAGACGCTGTTCGAGGCCACGGTTCTCGTGATTATCGTCGTCTTCATATTTCTTCAAAACTGGCGGGCCACGCTGATTCCGCTCATCGCGGTGCCCGTCTCGCTCATCGGGACGTTCGCCGTCTTCCCGATGCTCGGCTTTTCCATCAACACCCTCTCGCTGTTCGGTCTCATCCTGGCGATCGGCCTGGTCGTCGATGACGCGATCGTCGTCGTGGAGGCGGTGGAGCACCACATTTCACAGGGGCTTTCCCCGAAAGAGGCGACGCTCAAGGCCATGGACGAGGTCACGGCGCCCGTCATCGCCATCGCCCTGATCCTCTCATCCGTCTTTATTCCCGCCGCCTTCAGCGGCGGGATCACGGGCCGGCTGAATCAGCAGTTCGCCATGACCATCGCGATCTCGGTCCTCATCTCCGCCTTCAACGCCCTGACCCTCTCACCCGCGCTCTCCGCGCTGCTCCTCCGGCCGCGGACGGAATCAAAGGGCTGGCTGGCACGGCTGTTCGGCGGCTTCAACCGCTGGTTCGAGCGGATGACGCGGGGTTACGTCGGCGTCTCGCACCTCTTCATCCGCAAGGCGGTCATCGGCTTTCTGATCCTCGGGGGCTTCACGGTCCTGGCGGGTGGGCTCGGCCACAGGCTCCCCGGAGGCTTCATGCCCGATGAAGACCAGGGCTACTTCTTCCTGCAGCTCCAGCTTCCGGACGCCTCCTCCCTGCAGCGGACGGACGCCGTCTGCCGCAAGGTCGAATCGATCCTCGCCGCGACGCCGGAGGTCGAGTACTACAACACGATCACCGGCTACGGGATTCTCACGGGCACCTCCGCGACCTATCAGGCCTTCTACTTTATCTCCCTGAAAGAGTGGGGAGAGCGGCCCGGCGGGGACCATACCGCGGCCGCCGTGATCAGGAGGTTGAATCAGACGTTCCGCGCGAAGATCAATGAAGCGCTGGTCTTCGGGTTTCCTCCCCCCGCCATTCCCGGTCTCGGGACGGCCGGCGGCTTCTCCATGTGGATCCAGGACCGGAGCGGCGGCGACGTGGCGTTTCTAAGCAGCAATCTGCAGCGGTTCATCGAGGCCGCGCGCAAGCGGCCGGAGATCGGCTCGATCAACAGCACGTTCAGGCCCGCGGTGCCCCAAATCTACGTGGACGTCGACCGGGACAAGGTCCTGAAGCAGGGGATCGACATCGGCGAGGTCTACCAGACGATGCAGGCCTTCATGGGTGGCGCCTATGTGAATCAGTTCAACCGGTTCGGGCGGCAATGGAAGGTTTTCCTGCAAGCGGAGGGCGAGCAGCGCAGGGACTCGATCGACATCGGAGGATACTACGTCCGCAATTCGAACGGCGGGATGGTTCCGCTCTCCGCCTTCAGCACCGTGCGGCGCGTCCACGGTCCCGAGTACACCAACCGCTTCCAGCTCTTCAGGGCCGCCCAGGTCACGGGTACCCCGGCCGCCGGCTACAGCTCGGGTCAGGCGCTGAACGCGCTCGAGCAGACGGCGAACGAGGTGCTGCCGCGCGAGATGGGGTATGAGTGGGCCGACATGTCCTATCAGGAGAAAAAGGCCGCGGGCGCTGGAGCCATCGTGTTCGTCCTGTCGTTGATCATTGTCTTTTTGATTCTGGCCGGGCTCTATGAGAGCTGGTCGTTGCCCTTCAGCGTCCTGCTCTCGGTGCCCGTGGCGGTCTTCGGCGCCTTCCTCGGCCTGCTGCTCCGGGGGTTCGACCTTGACGTCTTCGGCCAGATCGGGCTGATCATGCTGATCGGCCTGGCCGCCAAGAACGCCATTCTGATCGTCGAATTCGCCGTGATGGAGCATGAGAAGGGGCGCTCGCTTGTGGAGGCCGCCCTCGAAGGCGCCAAGCTCCGCCTCCGGCCCATTTTGATGACCTCCTTCGCCTTCATTCTGGGCTGCGTGCCGCTCTGGACCGCGAGCGGAGCGGGGTCGATGTCGCGCCGGATTTTGGGGACGGGGGTGATCACGGGCATGCTGGCCGCGACCGGCCTGGCGATTTTCATCATTCCGCTGTTGTACGTGGTCATCGAGCGCGTCAGTGGAGCGGAGAAACAACATGGCGGTGCCGCCAATTCGGACACAACCCAGGCGGGCAGTCACGGATAAGTGGGATGAAAATCATAAGCACCACCATCCTTATCTCGGTTGTCGCGGTCGCTCTCTGCAGCTGCGCGGTCGGGCCGAACTACCGGAGGCCGCCGGTGGCCGTGCCCGATCAGTATTATGCCGAGCGGGCGACGGCCGAGGCGCAGTCGCTCGCCGATCTGCCGTGGTGGCGGCTCTTTGACGACCCGCTGCTCGTCGGCCTCATCGACAAGGCGCTGCAGCACGGCTTCGACGTGCAGATTGCGGCCGCCCGGGTGGAGGAGGCCCGCGCCCGCTACGGCGTCGCGCGGTCGCAATTTTTCCCGCAGGTTGACTACCAAGCCGGGTTTCAGCGCACCAAGCGGGATCAAATCATCGATCCCACCAGGAGCACCACGAACGCTTGGTCGCTTGAGGCGGGTCTGAGCTGGGAACTGGACGTGTGGGGCCGGATCCGCCGGCTCAATGAGTCGGCGAAGGCGGGCTACCTGGCCACGGAGGAGGCGCGGCGAGGCGTGATGCTGTCGCTGGTGTCCGACGTCGCGACCGCCTACTTTGAGTTGAGAGAATTGGACGCCGAACTGGAGATCGCCAAGCGGACAAGAGAGGCGTTTCAGGGCACCTATGATCTGTTCAATCGCCGGCTTGAAGGGGGGGCGTCCTCGGCCCTGGCAACCTCCAGAGCCGAGGCTTCGCTCGAGACCGTGGCCGCCCAGATTCCAGAGCTGGAACGGGCGATCGTGGCGAAAGAGAATCAGCTCAATTTCCTGCTCGGACGCAATCCCCAACCGATTCCGCGGGAAACGCCGCTGCCGCCGCTGCCGCCGGCCGTTCCGGCGGGCCTCCCGCCGCAGCTGCTCGAACGGAGGCCGGACATCAGGGAGGCGGAAGAATCCCTCGTCGCTGCCAACGCGAACGTCGGCGTGGCCATCGCCAACTTCTTCCCGGCCTTCAGCCTGACCGGCCTCCTCGGCGTCGTGAGCCCGGAGTTGAACACCCTCTTTACGAACAGCAGCACCTGGTCGGTCGCCGCCGGGATGGTGGGGCCGTTGTTTCACGGCGGTCAGCTCAAGAGCGAGTACGAGGCGTCAAAAGCCCAATGGCAGCAGGTGAAGGTCCAGTATGATGCGACGGTGACGAACGCGCTCGCCGAGGTGTCGACCGCGCTCATCGACCGCACGAAGCTGGCGGAGACCGTCCAGGAGCGGGACAAGGCCGTGGCCGCCTACGAAGAGGCCGTGCGGCTCTCCAACATCCGGTATCTCTCCGGCCTGGCCTCCTACTTTGAGGTGCTGGATGCGCAGCAACAACTCTATCCCGCCGAGAATGCGCTCGCCCAGGCCAAGCGTGATCAGTTCCTGGCCGTCGTCAGGCTTTACCGGGCCCTCGGCGGCGGCTGGAAGGCCGAGGCCGGCGGCGCTCCGATGCAGGCGTCTCCGGTTTCAACACCGGGAGACGGCACGGCGCCGACGGAAAAAGAGAAGCCATGAACGTCGAAAAGTGGTGTGTTCAATGGTCCAAGGCGGCTTGGCGCAGAGTACGCCGGCCCGCGCGGTCAATCTAGATAGTACGAAGCAAAACCCCAAACCCATTCGCTCTACTCTGATTTCTCCCATCTCATTGAATGATAGTGGTTCAAAGGTCCATTCCAGTTCGGGACAATAGACGACCATATCACGTACTGTGCCGATCACACTCCGTGCGTTTCAGACGGTCCCGAGTGGATGCGCTGAACAGGTAAGCCCTCGGGTCTCCATTGGACTAAAGTCCAATACCGTTACATCGCATAATTTGCTACCGTGTCCCACGGTTTCCACGCGGCCGTACCGGGCCGTCCCTGTGTGGGATATAAAGGGAAGAGGTCGAGTGGATCTCCAACAGTTGTCAGCGCTTCGGCCCGGTCTCTTACTTTGAGGTGTTTGAGTTACAGCAACAACTCTATGCCGCAGAGTAGGCGCCGGCCCAGGCCATGCGCGAACAGTACTCAGCGGTCATCAAGCTCTACCGGACGCCTGACGGTGACTGTAAGGCTGAGGCCGGCGGCGCTCCAATGCAGGCGTCTCCGGTCTCAGCACAGAGAATTGCCACGATGCCTCCGGAGAGAAAAATTCATGAACGGCAAAGGATGGGGTGTTCAGTGGAATGTTCAATGGTTCAAGGCGACTTGGCAAAGAGGGCCCGGCCCGCGTGGTATATAGAGATGGATTAATCGATTTTCCGGGTAAGCCGGATGGGGCAAATTGTCCCACTTATTTTTTAATCCTGTCGTGAATTGCCACATCAGTTGTATCATAACGGCGCTGAAACTACTCTCATCCCGTTGAAAAATATTGGCTTATGAATGCTTTTCACTTTGGCACGACAATTGAAATCTCCGTGTATGGGAACCATGGTCAGTAGAAGGCAGGGAACGTAACTCATGGAATTCAAACCACAGCACAATCAGACGGCGCAATATGCCGGACCACTGTTTCTTGGGGTGGAAATCAGGATTGCCCCAGTTCGGGTTTGGCCTGTGGCCGTTTCTGGAGGGAGGTTGAGCATGAAGTTGCTTCGAATTGGAGTGGTGGCAGTTGTACTGTTCAATGCCTGGCCGGTTCTGGCCCAGGAGGTCTCGGCGGACACCATGCAGGCGCTGCAGGAGAAGGTCAAAGCCGACAAGAAGCTGGTCGTGTCGGCGAATCTGAACCTGACGGACGCTGAGGCCAAGGGCTTTTGGCCCGTCTACGAGAGCTATCAGAAGGATCTGGGGGCGATCAACCAGCGGCTGGTTACCTTGATCAAGACTTACGCAGACGCGTACAACGTCGACAAGATCGATGACGCCACGGCGAAAACGCTGTTGCACGAAGCGGTGGCGATTGACACCTCCGAGGCGGCGCTGAGAAAAGCCTATCTCCCCAAGCTGGAAAAGGTGCTTCCCATGAAGAAGGTGGCGATCTATTACCAGATCGAGAACAAGATCCGGGCGGTGGTGAAGTACGAGCTCGCCTCGGCGATCCCCCTGGCAAAGTGAGCCGGGGAAGTCGTGCGGCGACGGTGTTACAGGACATGCAGAGACGAAGAAAGGGCAGTGAACCAACATCACACAAAGGAGAACAACATGCAGTGGCTTAAGAGCAGACAGTGGCTTGTGGTGGCCGTAGTGATGATGAGCGGCCTGGTGGCGACGGCATGCGCCACGTACTACAGGGTCACGGATCCGCAATCGGGCCGTGTCTATTACACGGAGAAAGTGGATCGCGAACGGGGCGGCGCGGCGAGCTTCACCGATGCCGGTTCCGGATCAACAATCACGATCCAGAATTCTGAAGTGAAGGAAATCACCAAGGATGAATACAACGTCGGCCGTTTTGGCGGTGGAACGAAGCCGGCTCCGGCCGCCGCCCCTGCGCCGGCTCCTGCAGCGCCTGCACCAGCGGCGCCAGCTCCGGCTCCAACTCCCACGCCCGAATCGGCTCCGGACTCGGGGGGAGGTTACTGAGTCATAGCGGTCACCAGAGCTTCTCCGGGCCGGCGGTGCACGTGCTCCATCTTCCACGGCACACGATCGACCGGCCCGTGAGACTGCTCTTGTAATCCCGGAACAGAACGGATATGGCGTGCGGTGAACGTCCGTCGGCGCCGGCGGCGTCTTTGACGTCATGCGGGATGGCAGACACGGCGCCACAGCGTGGACGCCGTCTGCAGGTTGGAACATGGCGGACCCCCGAACCCAAGACGATCAGCCCAGGTTGAAACGAAAAGCGTACGAAGAAGAACTGCGACGCCTTCAGGCGGAGCTGTGCCTCCTCCAGGAGTGGATCAAGGCCAAGGGCCGTCGCGTGATCATCGTGTTCGAGGGGCGCGACGCCGCCGGCAAGGGCGGCACCATCAAGGCGATCACGGAGCGGGTGAGCCCGCGGATCTTCCGCCTCGTGGCGCTGCCCGCGCCGTCTGATCGGGAAAAGTCCCAGATGCACCTCCAGCGATACATGCAGCATTTCCCCGCGGCCGGTGAGATCGTGATCTTTGATCGCAGCTGGTACAATCGCGCCGGCGTGGAATATGTGATGGGCTTTTGCACGAAGGAGCAGCACCGTCGCTTTCTCGAACTCTGCCCGGAGATCGAGCAATATATCGTGGAGGGCGGGATCCAGCTCATCAAATACTGGCTGGAGGTCGGCAACAAGGAACAGAAGCGGCGGTTTGAAGCGCGCGTCAACGATCCGCTGCGCCAGTGGAAGCTGAGCCCGATGGATCTGCCGTCGCGCAGCTGCTGGTATGACTACTCCCGCGCGCGCGACATGATGCTGAAGGCGACGGACACCAAGTGGGCGCCCTGGCACATCGTGCGATCCGATGACAAGAAACGGGCGCGGCTCAACTGCATTTCGCATTTCTTGAGTCTGATTGCATACGAAAAAATACCCAGAAAGAAGGTGAAGGTGCCCGCTCGCAAGAAACAAGGCGCCTACGACGACCAGGCCACGCTGAAGGGCAGAAAATTCGTGCCGGAGAAATATTGATCGTTGGAAGCCGCGGCGATGAAGGGAAGGCGTCTCACCATGATGCTCGCCGGCCTCACGCTGCTTGTGCTTCTGTTGTCTGTGCCCGGGTCGCTGCTTGAGGCCTTTCACCGCGGAGGATTTTATCTGTTTTCCCGAGAGTTTCTCGAGGACATTCCCAAGCGGCTCACCGGCCCGGGCCGGTTCCGCTTCATTTTGCAGCCGGCCGTCGCCATTTTCCTCGGCATCCGGAGCGGTTTGGCCGATGCGCGGGCGGGACGGCCGGCCTATCTGTACGGCATCTTCTTTCATCGAGGCCTTCGGCGGGAGTTGGTGAAGAGCGGGTTCGAGAGCGTCGTGAATCTTCTGCTGATGGGCATTCTTCTCGATTCAGTCTTCCAGTGGGTCCTTTTTGGGTCATCGTATCCGGGAGCGGCGCTGGTGATGGGGCCGGTGCTGATCGTCGCGCCCTATGCGGTCGTCCGCGCGCTCTCGAATCGAGTCTACGGCGCGTGGCAATCTTCACATCACAGCTAAAGGTGCAAACATTCAGGAGGAGGCCGGAACCATGAACGGTGAGGCGAATCGGTTGCAGGAGGCGAGAGAAGGCGGGGTTCCGTGGAAAAAATGGGGGCCCTATCTGAGCGAGCGGCAGTGGGGCACGGTGCGCGAGGATTACAGCGAGAACGGCGACGCGTGGAATTTCTTCACCCATGATCACGCGCGTTCACGCGCCTACCGCTGGGGGGAGGACGGCATCGCGGGC
>DATJYI010000004.1:0-7504 GCA_035499635.1 Nitrospiria bacterium
AAATCAAGAGGTCGGCGTGGCGTCATGGTACGGAGAGCCCTTTCACGGTCAATTAACGGCCAACGGTGAGCGGTACGACATGCACGCCTTGACCGCGGCCCACCGGCTCTACCCGTTCGGCACCCGGTTGCGTGTGACGAATCTGGAAAACGGTCGATCGGTGATCGTGCGCGTCAATGACCGGGGCCCCTTCGTTCGGGGACGCATCATCGATTTGTCGTTGGCCGCGGCCACCGATCTCGGCATGGTGCCGAATGGCACCGCGCGCGTCCGCTTGGATCGCGTGTCGGTGCCGACGTCATTGGCGGCCGAGGAACCGTCGTACACTGTGCAGATCGGCGCTTTTGTTGAAGAGGCGTCCGCTCGGGCGCTCGAGCGGCGTCTGAGCGCCCGGTATCCAGACGTGCTGGTGGCGGCGGTCCGGGTGGACGGGACGACGTACTATCGGGTGCGTGTGGGGCGCGTGGCCACGATCGCCGACGCGGAGCAACTGGCCCGTCGGCTGGATCGCGAAGGGTACACGCCATTTGTGACTCGACAGGATCCCGATCCGCAGGTACGATGAGTCGAATGAGGCCAAATGCGCACGTGAGGAACCGCTCCCGTTCAGCTGGGTCGTCAGGATTCACCTTGATCGAGTTGATGGTGGTGGTGAGCATCGTGGGCATTCTTGTCACGCTGGCCATTCCTTCCTACCGCATTTCTGTGCTGAAGGCAAAGGAGGCGGTGCTCCGTGAAGATTTGTTTGTCATGCGTGACGTGCTGGACAAATATTATGCCGACCACGGCAATTATCCCCCCCAACTCCAGGATCTGGTGGACAAGGAATATTTGCGGAAGCTCCCCGCTGATCCCTTTACCGACAGCTCGGATAGTTGGGTGGAAATGTTCGCCACGGGCGCATCAGGGGACAGCGGCGTGTATGACGTGCACAGCGGCAGCGACCGCGTGGCGATCAACGGCACGCCCTACAACGAATGGTGAATGTCCAGGCGCGGCGACGCGATCCGGGTCAGGGGCGGCTCAACGCCTCGATCAACTGCCGGGCATCGTATGAGAGCATGTCGAGGTAGGTGTCGGTTCCCGGCAGCGCGCCTGGCAGCGACGCGAGAGGGACCAGCACTGCTCCGGTTTGCTCCGCCAACGCCCGGGCCGCCCCAGAGTTCAGGTGAGGTTCCGTGACGATCACTTTGATCCGTGTCCGGCGGATCAGTGCCGCCAGATCCGTCTGCACGCCCATCGGCGTTTCCCCTCCCGGCATTTCATCCATCACCCCCTTGATTTGAAATCCGAATCGCCGGGCGAAATAGGACCAGGTCGCGTCGTTGGCGATGATGCGTCGGTCCTTGAGCCGGCGGACTTGCTGCTTGATGGTTGCCTCGACGGCATCAATGGCCTTCAGATACTGGGCTTGATTGGCCAGCAAGACCGCCCGTTGGGCCGGAACGATTTTGATCATGGCATCGGTGATGGTCCGGATCATCATCTTGGCATTCTCCGGATCCAGCCAGATATGTGGATTGCCCGACCCATGAGCGTGCCCCATTGCATCCTGGTTGTCGATCGTCGCATCGCGCAGCAGTGGAATCCCTCGGCCTGCGGTCACGATCGTGACCCGCGGATTGTTGGCCGCCTGGATCATGGGAATGGTCCATGTCTCCATGCCGACCCCCAGTTGCACCAGCAGTCTGGCCCGGCCGACAGCGACCAGATCGTCCGGCGTGGGGGAGTAGGCGTCGATGTGCCCGGCGCCGTTGACCAGATTGGTGACGGTCACGGTGGCGCCGCCGACCCGTTCGACGAACTCCTTTAAAAATGGCAGGGTGGTCACAACCGGGATCGGAGCCGGAGTTTGCGCGAAAGTTCCGTGTCCAACGAGGAGCAGGCTGAATGGTAATGCGACAATCAGATGGCGGAGCAACCGGGACATCAGCGGTGCGTCACGATAGCATTGATCTCGACAGACTGTCAATTTTAATGCGGCCCCTTGATTCGAGGCCGTGATTGGGCTAGGCTCGCCCTGCATCGGGCGGCGACTATGAGGGCAGAACATATGCGCGTGGTGGGATTGATGTCGGGTACTTCGATGGACGGAATCGATGCGGCGCTGGTCGACATCGGCGGCACGCCCGGCCACCCATCGCTTCGACTGCTGGCCTTTCAGACCACTCCCTATGCGAAGGAGCTTCGGACGCGGTTGTTGCGCCTGTCGTCCGGCGAACCGGTCACGGTGGCGGACGTCTGCCGGCTCAACGCCAGACTGGGCGAAGAATTCGCCGCAGCCGCCTTGCGGATCATTCGGCGGGCCGGGGTGTCGAAGAGCAGGGTGACGCTTATTGGGTCGCACGGCCAGACGGTCTGTCATCTGCCCGAACCGGAGCGGGAGGGACGGTGGCGGCTCCGATCCACGCTGCAGCTTGGGGAACCGTCGACCATCGCCGAACGGACCGGGCTGGCCACCATTGCCGATTTTCGGCCGCGCGATCAGGCTGCCGGTGGACACGGCGCGCCGCTGACCCCCTTGTTACATGATGTGCTTTTCCGCCACCCGACACGGGGACGGGTCGTGGTGAATATCGGAGGGATCAGCAACATGACCTTCCTACGGCCTGGCGGGAGCCGAGACACTCTGCTGGCATTCGATTCCGGCCCGGGGAATATGTTGCTGGATGCCATCGTCCTGGTTCGGACGCGGGGCCGGCTGGCCATGGACGCCCACGGCCGACTGGCCGGGCGGGGGAGCGTGTGCCGACCCCTCCTGGACCGCTTGATGGCCCATCCCTTTCTGCGCCGCAGACCGCCCAAAACCACCGGGCGGGAAACCTTCGGTCTGCAGGCCATGCGGCCCCGGTTCGGACAGTACTGGATGACGCTTTCAACGGAGGACTTGTTGGCCACGGCCACGCTGTTTACCGCCCGATCCATCGTCATGCATTGCGAGCGGTTTCTGCGCCCTCGCGGATCGATCGACGATGTCATCGTCGGCGGCGGCGGCAGCCGCAATCCGGTCCTGATGCGGCAGCTTCAGGCGGAATTGCCGGCTTCCCGGGTTGCCACCATGGAAACGTATGGCTTTGACAGCCGTGCGATCGAGGCAATGGCGTTTGCACTCCTGGCCTACGAGACGCTGCATGGCCGGACCAACAATATCCCTGCGGCGACCGGAGCGGCCAGACCGGTGGTGATGGGGAAGATCCTTCCCGGAAAGCTACGCCGGGGAAAAAGAGGTTTTCTATTATAATCAATCGGTTGGCGTATATATAGTCAGGCCGCTGCGTGTTGACGTTGCGTGTTCTAGATGCACCAAATCTTGTTGACAAGGCGCGGATTGATACATTATTCTGACAATTCCTGACGAGAATCCCTATTTCAACGAGGGCACCCATGAGCATACACACATCGAAAATTCTCTATACCAAGACCGACGAAGCGCCGATGCTGGCTACCTATTCGTTTCTCCCGATCATCAACGCCTTCACAAAAGCCGCAGGCGTGGCGGTCGAGCTGAGGGACATTTCACTGGCCGGTCGGATTCTCGCCAATTTCCCCGAATATTTGACGGATGGGCAGAAGCAGTCGGATGATCTGGCCGAGCTGGGCAAGCTGGCCACGACGCCCGAGGCGAACATCATCAAGCTGCCCAACATCAGCGCATCGATCCCGCAGTTGAAGGCGGCCATCAAGGAATTGCAGGGGCAGGGCTACAAGCTGCCCGACTATCCCGAAGATCCGAAGAACGAAAAGGAAAAGGAAATTAAAGCGCGCTACGACAAAATCAAGGGCAGCGCGGTCAATCCGGTCCTGCGCGAAGGCAATTCCGACCGGCGGGCGCCGCTTTCGGTGAAGAATTACGCCAAGAAGCACCCGCACAAGATGGGGCCCTGGACTTCGGACTCCAAGACGCACGTGGTCCATATGGCCAAGGGGGACTTCCGGTCGAACGAAAAGTCGTTGACCGTCGGCGAGGCGACGACGGCCAGGATCGAGTTCGTCGGCCAGGACGGCAAGACGGCGGTGCTCAAGGAGAAGGTGAATCTGAAGGCCGGGGAGATCATCGACGCCACCTTTATGAGCCGCACGGCTCTGCGGGAATTCCTGGAGTCACAGATCGAAGACGCGAAAAAGCAGGGCGTCCTCTTCTCGGTCCACCTGAAGGCCACAATGATGAAGGTCTCCGACCCGAAGATCTTCGGCCACGTTGTGTCCGTCTATTTCAAGGATGTATTCGAGAAGCACAAGGAGACGTTCCAAAAGCTGGGCGTCGATCCCGACAACGGTCTCAGCGACCTCTACGCCAAGATCAAGAGTCTCCCGGACGATCAGCGGGCCGCCATTGAAGCGGACATCAAGTCGGTCTATCAGAAGCGGCCCCCGCTGGCGATGGTCAATTCCGACAAGGGGATCACGAACCTGCACGTACCCAGCGACGTCATCATCGACGCCTCCATGCCGCCGGTCATCCGCGATTCGGGAAAGATGTGGAATCCGGAGGGGAAGCTGCAGGACACGAAGGCGGTCATTCCCGACGGCAGCTACGCCCCCGTGTACGAGGAAGTGGTCAATTTTTGCAAGCAACACGGCGCCTTCGACCCCCGGACGATGGGCAGCGTGCCCAACGTGGGGCTAATGGCGCAGGCGGCCGAGGAGTACGGCTCGCACGACAAGACGTTCAAGGCACCCGGCAACGGGACAATCCGCGTGGTCGATGCGTCGGGCAAGACGCTTCTCGAGCACAAGGTGGAGGAGGGCGACATCTGGCGGATGTGCCAGGCGAAGGACGCGGCAATTCAGGACTGGGTCAAGCTGGCCGTCAACCGGGCTCGCGCGACCGGCGTTCCCGCTGTCTTCTGGCTGGACAAGAACCGGGCGCACGACGCGGAGCTGATCAAGAAGGTCAACGCCTATCTGCCCCAGCACGACACGAAGGGGCTCGACATCCGGATCCTCTCGCCGGCCGAGGCGACGCGTTTCTCGCTCGAACGGATGAAGGAGGGCAAGGACACGATCTCCGTGACGGGGAACGTCCTGCGCGACTACCTGACAGATTTGTTCCCGATTCTTGAAATCGGAACAAGCGCCAAGATGCTCTCGATCGTGCCGCTGCTCAACGGCGGCGGATTATTCGAAACCGGCGCGGGAGGCTCGGCGCCCAAGCACGTTCAGCAGTTCCAGGAGGAGGGCTATCTCCGGTGGGATTCGCTGGGCGAGTTCCTGGCGCTGGCGGCGTCGCTGGAGCATCTGAGCAAGACCTCCAACTACAAGACGGCGAAAGTTCTGGCCGACACGCTCGACCGGGCCAACGCCAAGTTCCTGGAGAGCAACAAATCGCCGGCCCGAAAGGTGGGGGAGATCGACAACCGAGGGAGCCATTTCTATCTGGCGCTCTACTGGGCGCAGGCGCTGGCCGAGCAGACGGAGGACAAGGCCCTGCAGGCGAAGTTCGCCAAAATCGCCAAGCAACTGGCTGACAATGAGGCAAAGATCGATGCCGAGCTGCTCGGCGCCCAGGGGAAACCCGTCGATCTGGGCGGCTATTATCACCCCGACGATCAGAAGGCGTCGAAGGCGATGCGCCCCAGCGCGACGCTCAACGGGATCATTAACGCGATTGCCTGAAGAACTCTGATTAGTCAACAATGCAAACGGCCGGGTCTGCTGGGCAGGCCCGGCCGTTTTTTATAATAGGACAAACGGCATTTTCTTGACAGTCCACCGGCGGCATAGTAAGGCCGCGTCATGCCACGAGAGGCAGGTAGTGGCACAAAAAAACAGGGCAAGCGACAACACCATTTTACGTTGAGAATAAACAGTGTCTGTCCATTTTTAATGACGCGTCTTATGCCGGTGGCACACGGCCGAGATTGAAACGGGTTGTAACTTACGCGGTGCGGCCTTCCATTTGCCGGATGCCATCGATGAGGATCTGGGCAATTTCGGGGCGGGTGAATTCCGCCGGTGGCATCTGGCCAGAGCGGAGCATTTCCCGGACCTTCGTCCCGGACAGGACAACGTGGTGGTTCGAATCGTGCGGGCAGGTCTTCGATGACGTGACGCCGAGGCATTTCTTGCAGTAGAACGTGTGGTCGAAGAAGAGCGGCCGGATTCCCAACTCCTCCTCGGTGAATTCAAAAAAGATCTGCTGCGCGTCGTACGTGCCGTAATAGTTGCCGACGCCGGCGTGGTCGCGGCCGACGATGAAGTGCGTGCAGCCGTAGTTTTTCCTCGCCAGGGCATGGAAGATCGCCTCCCTGGGGCCGGCATACCGCATGGCGGCGGGGAAGACCGAGAGCACCGTCCGGTCCTTTGGATAATAGTTGTCGAGCAGTGCCGTGTAGCAGCGCATCCGCAGCTCGGCAGGCAGGTCGTCCCCTTTGACTTCTCCCGCGATCGGATGGACCATGAGACCGTCGACCGTCTCGAGCGCGCATTTCTGAATGTATTCATGCGCCCGATGGATGGGATTGCGCGTCTGGAAGGCAACAATCCGCTTCCAGCCCTTGTCGGCGAAGAGCTGCCGGGTCTGGGCGGGATCGAGGTGATGATCCGGGAACTGGCGCGGGATCGTCCGCCGCAGCAGATCAATCTTGCCGCCGGCGAGCAGTTCGCCCTGACTCATCAGCACGGCCACGCCCGGGTGGGCGATCTGCTCGGTCCGGTAGACCTTCTTGGCCTCCTCATGCCGGTCGTAACTGTAGAGTTCCTCAAGGTGCAGAATAGCGGCCAGTGCGCCGTCTCCCGTGCGCAGTGCCACCGGATAGCCCTCCCGCAGGGGTGCGGCATCTGTCCGGGTGACGGCGAGCGTGATCGGTAGCGACCAGGGGAGGCCGTTGGCCAGCCGCATCTGCTGCACGACGCTGCGGTAGTCAGCCTGGGAGAGGAAGCCCTGCAGTGGGCTGAAGGCGCCGGTAGCGATCAGTTCCAGATCCGACAGTGCGCGAGGAGACAGCGTGAGGGAGGGAAGTTTCTTGGATTCCCCGGTCCAATACTCGATGGCTTCGCCCTCCAACAGCCGGTTGATCAAACTGCCGCCGTGGGGTATGGACTGGCGTAACATAACGGTCACCTCGATGTGTGTGATTATTCCGCAGGAACGGCCGGGGTCGTGGTGGCCAATGACTCGCCGGTGAGATGTTCGTAATGGGACCGGCAGGCGTCGAGGAACCGGTGGACGGCGTCCACGTGCAATTGCGCCGTCGATCGGGTGACGGTGTCGGCCGGAGCCGAGTGCAGCGGTTCTCTGACGGCGGACCAGAGTGCGGCCGGCAGAAGACCCTGTGAGACGACACGTTCGTCGAATTCACGCAGCACGTCGTTATGGCTCAACGGTTCGACGCCTTCCATGGTAAGCAGCGCCTTGGCGGCCGCGAGCAGAGCCAGATCGGCCCTCGTCACGGCATCAAACGGCCGCTCTTTCAACAGCAGCACCTTGGCGTGATCCAGTTCATACGCGCCGTCTTCGAAATGTTGCGCGACAAAGTTGACCGCCGCGGCGCCGCATTCGCCA
>DATJYI010000005.1:0-6910 GCA_035499635.1 Nitrospiria bacterium
TTCCTTCCCTTTTTTCGTGTGGCGATAGAGGTCCAATCCTCTGACCATGTCGCCGCCGATGGTCGTCGGAAGAAAATTGTTGAAGAAGACGCCGATCAAGTAGGTGCCGTAGAGTTGCCGCAGCGGAATGTTCAGGGACAGGACATTCAAGAGCACCTGCCACCGGTAGGCGAGAAGAAGAAAGAGCAGAATGTAGGCGAAGAAGCATCCCAGTACGAGTGGAAGGTCGGCGCCTCCAAGAATCTGGGTGACTCGCGCGGGCTCTATCTTCAGAAAGAGCAGGCTCAGGAGGAGCAGGCTCACGCCGACCCTGACGATCAGCCAACCCCATTTCTTGCCGGTCTGCGGCGAGATGGACTTCTTCCCGTCTGCCGGTTGTCTACCCGTGACGTACGCCGAAGACCCGAACGGGACGAGTTTCAGGGGAACGTCTCACGCCGGCACGCTGATCTATCCGGTTTGGCCGGTTTGGGCCCACAGGGAGCGACCTCTGGGTTCTCCGCGCGTCGTTCACACGCGCTCCGGTACGATCGAGAGGGAGATCAAGGCAGTCCCGGCGCGGGGGGCGTGTCAATACCGTCCCTGTTACAGAAGAAAGCGCAGGCCGGTCGTGTACGAGTCTTGTCCCGATTCCCTCCGCACCCAGCAGACCTCGACGATGGTGCGCGTCGCCAGCTGGGGAACGGGGAGGGGCAGGCCGATTTCCACGAGTTGGGTGTGCGAGAGGGCTTTTTCGGTGACCATACAGAGGCCGCCTTCGCTCACGTTTTGTATTTGTCCTTCCAGGAGGGTTGTGCTCGCACCGTCCCGGATACGATTGACGCTGACCTCATACGTGACACGGTGCAAGAGGGGGACACGGTGTGACCGGCGTCTGTCGATTCTATTAGCGATGTTGACGGGAATCATTTTCTTCTTCCAAAAACCTCGTCTCCATGGACCATCACCCATTGATGTGCAATCTACGCCGCGAATTGTTGGGAGTCAACTACTCGTAAGTGGCAATTCGGCGTCAATGGGCGCCACTGTTCACCCCGGCCCGATCCGATTGCCCCCATCGTCCTCTCCAATGCTCGCTGACATGCCAGTGGATAAAAAAAAGGCCTCTTCCACCAGAGAGCCCCGCTCCCAACTCGCCGGCGAAAGACGCCATCGTCTTATGTACAACAGGTCCGGTACGTCATTGTACCGTGTTCATATATAGCAAGGCGTGCGAACCGTGTCAAGCGTTTTTTCTTCAGTGTCGGCAAGGGGTTACGCAGATGCGCCAGCGCGGCAGCATGGGGGTCTTGTTCCATCCCCCTATTCGGGCGGGTAGTGTTATGAGATCCCCGGCACGAGCCGGCGCGGCTGACGAGCGGCGTGTCCGGCTCGATATCGACGGATATTTAAATGCGCGGCGGCGTGGTTGACATCCGAGTCTATTTTTATATAATAATGACCTAGCGTACGGGTGATCCAATCAGGTCGAGGGGGCAGACTTCCTCCCCATGGGGGTGTGATGGATCTCTTGGCAGTGGCGACCAGGCGCGCAATTCCGGGCATTATTATTTTAAATCATCGCAAGAAGCCAGAGTTTTTCAATCAGGGTGCTCTGGATTTTGTCTCCATCCTGAACGGCGACAAATTGGCATCGGCGAAGAAGCGCCCGCGGCGTCTCGTTCCCCCTAAAATCATCTTCGCACTCTATGACAATATCATCAAGGGTTTTAAATCGGATCAGCCCTTCCCGCATGTCGGCAACGGCCACGTGCCCTGCCAGATTGTGCTGGTGCCCACGCAGGAGGCCACATTTTGTTGCCGCGGTTTTTTCATCAATCCGCGACAGCACCCGATCAAGAACACGTTCCACATCATGATCTTGATCGAACGGATCTCCTCACAACGCTACGGGGTCGATCTTGAGAAACTCAAGCCGCAATTCGGCCTGACGAACAGGCAACTCGAGATCATGAAACCCCTCATGTCGGGAGCGAGCAACAAGGAGATTGCGAACAAACTCTGCGTTTCCGAAGACACCATCAAGGGGCATCTCAAACATATTATGAGACAAATGGGGGTCAGCTCAAGGACGGAGCTCCTGAGCATGATCTTCCAACACTGAGATCCCGACCGGTTGTGTCGTCTGCGATCATTCCCCCGCCCCGCTCATCTTGAGCGGCCATTCACCAAAAGCCGAGGACTAGCCTGCCGATCTGAGGGGTCCACCACCCCGATCAGCGGCGCTGACGACGCGCGGACCTCCGCGCGCGTTGTGTGCCGAACCGTTCACGCCTTTTCATACGTCTGACGGCACCCGGGGGCGATGACGCCGATGGAGCCGCAGTGTCACCCCCCCGGAAAGAGACGCGGCACTGCGGCCCCGCGTCTCTGGTCAGGCGTGCTCTGCTTCTTCCTGCTGTGCGGCGGCGCCCAGTCGGGATGGGGTCAGGACGCACCGGCTCGACCCTACGTGCCCGGCGAGATTCTGGTCAAATTTAAATCCGGCACACCGGCGGAACGCCTGCGTCGGTGGCAGGCCGGCCTGGGGATGGCCAGGCCGGAGCAGGTCGCCCCGGGCCGTCTTCACCGGTTGACCCTGCCGTCCACCCTTTCTGTCGATGCCGCGGTCGAACTGTATCGTCGCAATCCCGACGTCGACTATGCGGAGCCCAACTATGTCCGCAAGGCGATGGCCGCTCCCGTGGATCCCGCGCTCACCCTGCAGTGGGCCCTGCACAATACGGATCAGGAGTTGGTCGGCACCAACCCACTGATCGGGGGAGAGCATGGTATACAGATGACAACCGGTGACGATATCGATGCGGAAAACGCCTGGGAGGTGACGACGGGAGACGTCCCGGCGCCGATCCGGCTCCTCGCCGGGGGAAGTACGGGATTGAGCGCACCGTTTGGGATCTATGTCGACACGGTGAATAACGAGATCGGCGTGGCCAACCCCGCCGCCAACAGCGTGACGATCTACAGCCGGACGGCCAACGGCAATGTAAAGCCAAAGCGGACGCTGAGCGGCTCGACCACTGGGCTGTTCAGTCCCACCGGCATTTACGTCGATACGGTCAACAATGAGATCGGCGTGGCGAATAGTGGAAACAACAGCGTGACGATCTACAACAGGACGGCCGATTCGGCCAAAGGGCCCGTCTCTCCGTTGCGCACAATCATCGGTCCCAGCACGGGGCTGAGTGCCCCCGCCGGGATCTACGTTTATATCGATCCAAACAATGCGAATAATGACGAAATCGGAGTGGCCAACAACGGAAACAACAGCGTGACGATCTACAGCCGGACGGCCGATTCGGCCAATGGGCCCGTCTCGCCGTTGCGCACAATCAGCGGCGCCAGCACGGGGTTGATCAATCCAATTGGAATCTACGTCGACACGGTCAATAACGAGATCGGCGTGGCCAACAGCGGGAACAACAGCGTGACGGTCTACAGCCTGACGGCAAATGGGAACGCGCCGCCGCTGCGGACGTTGAGCGGCCCGACCACGGGGCTCAGTTCGCCGGCCGGAATCTTCGTGGATACGGGGATCGCAGTCTACGGAGAGATCGGCGTGGTCAATCGCGCGAACAACAGCGTGACAACCTACCCACGGACGGCCAATGGAGACGTGGCGCCGTTGTTGACCCTGACCGGCCCCAGCACGGGATTGTCCGGCCCCGCCGGGATCTATGTTTATATCGATCCGAACAATCCAAACAATACGAACAATAACGAGATCGGGGTGGCCAATCTCACCGGCAACAGCGTGACGACCTACGAGAACCTCGGGTACGGGCCCGAAACGGTCATCGCGGTGATCGATTCCGGCGTCGATTACGCCCATCCCGATCTGTCGGACAACATCTGGACCAATCCGCAGGAAGACCCCTGGGCAGATCCCGAGCATCAGAATCCTGCGAGGGGCAACGGTTTTGATGACGATTCGGACGGCTATACCGACGACTGGAAAGGCTGGAACTTCGTCGAGAAGCAATGCGCCATCGATGCCCAGGGCAACTGTAATTGCCCGGTGATACTGCCCACGGATGAGGGAAATAACAACCCCATGGATGATTTCGGCCACGGGACGGCCGTGGCCGGCATTGCCGCCGCCGTCGGCAACAATGGCGAGGGCATTTCCGGGGTGATGTGGAGAGCCAAAATCATGCCGTTGAAAGTCCTGGATTCGGTAGGGTGCGGCAATGTCGGACGTGAAATTGCCGCCATCAATTATGCCGTGCTCAAGGGTGCCAGGATCATCTTGCTCAGCAGCGGAGCGTCCGGCTACTCGCAGTCCGAGTATGACGCGATCCAGGCGGCCGGCCGCGCGGGGATTCTGGTCGTCACGGCGGCGGGCAACGACAGTTCGGATAATGATCGGATCCCCGTCTATCCTTCGAGCTACGGGCTCCGGAACATCATCGCGGTCGCCGCCAGCGATTTCAATGATGATCTGGCCTCATTTTCCAATTACGGACGCAATTCCGTGGATATCGCCGCACCGGGAGATTGCGTCTATACCACCATGCCCACGGGCAGTTTCACCCTGCAAAACACCAATAATTTCACCTGCACGAAAGCGGATTACACCCCGAATTATGATTACAACGGCGGCTCTTACAAAGGCGCGACGTTCAGCACGTTCTACGGCACCTCCTTCGCCGCGGCGCATGTTGCCGGGGTCGCGGGACTGTTGTTGTCCCTGAACGCGGGTTTGTCTCCAGAACAACTGAAGGCTGTCATCACGAGCACCGCGGAACCCAAACACTCGCTGGCCACACTGGTCGTTGCGGGGGGACGGCTGGATGCAGATCGCGCCGTGTCGCGGAAAACCGCTTCAACGGTGAACGGCGGAACCGGCGGAGATGCCGGTTGTCTCGGTCCCTCCCTTCATATCGGAGCCCCCAAGGGCGGAGGCGGACCACCATCGACGGGCACCGCCGCGGCCACCGTGCTGAGCCTGGCGCTTCCGCTCGCGCTGGCTTCCAGGCGGATCAGAGCCCAGCTTCGGTTGCGGCGAGGCCGGATGGGGCTCACCACGCTCCTCATGAGCATGCTGCTCCTTCATGTCCTCGCGACGGAAGGTTTCTCGAGGGAGGAAGAGCCCACGCCGGAGGAACGGGCGGCGGCCGAAAAAATCTTTCCCCATCAGCTCTCGCTGAAACTGGGCATTCATAAGTACCCGGACAGCAATTACTTTGACAGCAATTCCACCTACTTCAACGCGAATGATCTGTCCAGCCTGGCGGTGGAACTGGCCTATGACAACCTCTGGCTCTACCCGAAATATCCGAGCACCAGTATCGGGCTTGCCGTCGGCTATTACGACGGGCAAACCTCGTACCATACTATTTGCTGCAGTAACGTGGACTTTTCGACCTTCTATACCCTGTTTACACTGAAGTACAAGCAGACGCCGGCGCTCCTGGCGCCTCTGTACTGGTATGCTGGAGCCGGCATGGGCTATTACTTTTTCACTCGAGATGTCACGGTGTCGGGGGTCTCGAATCACTTTAATGAGCAAGTGGTCGGCCCACACTTTCTACTGGGCATCGGATGGCCGCTGACCCAGCGTCTCGGCTTTTTCACAGAAGCAAGGTATGCGGTTGCCAAGATCTCGAGCGCCAACGGTCTGAACGATTCGCTGGGCATCGGTGGCCTGACCGCCTTCATCGGCCTGTCCTGGGAATTCCCAACGTTTGCCGAATTTCTGCCGGCGCGCCGGACGCCCGCGGCGCCGGCCACCCCGCCTCAGAAGACGGGGGCCCCTTCGCAACAGTCCAAGTAAGGTTCAGGGCCGTCGGGGCGGGCAATGCCTCGACTACTCAAAAGTGGTGGAAATCGTTCGTCAAATATCATCGAAGGGCGGCTTGATAGAGAAGAGATATTTTGTTAGAATTATAAGATGTAAAATAATCGACAATACATCGGCCAGTCCCGCCGGCTAGGCCGGGCTGGTCAGGCAGAGACGCGGGAGCGCGAAGACAATCCAAGAACGGGGGCGGAGTTCTTGGATTTTTTTGTCTGGTAGGCGCGGGGGAGCACCGTCCAAGTTCGGGGCGATGCGCCAGGATTGAGCCCCCCTGTTGTGGGGGCATATGAACCGGCCTGGCAAGTCACAATGACGGGGTGTCGTTCCCATCGCGTTCCGCCGGGCTGGGTGCGCTCGGCCGACCGCTCCGTGATGAAGGCTGGCGAAAGGGAGGGCATGGGGTCTGTGTGGTGTGGGCGTCGACTATGCGCGCCGTTCCTTGTCGGCGCGCTCCTCCTGGGACTCCTATTCCCCGGCGCTGCGCAGAGCCGAGACGACCACGACACCCCACTGACCGCCTTCGGCGGGACGGTGCAGACAGAGCTCTTCACTGGTGCGCTCACGGAATCGATTCCCATTGATGTGCCGGCCGGCCGCCACGGGATCCAGCCCGCTCTGACGCTCAACTACCGCAGCGACAGGGGAAACGGCTGGACGGGGGCGGGATGGGAGCTGAGCGCCGGATCAATTGAGCGGAAGAGCCGGACTGGCGTGAACTACAATGCCGACGACTACATTCTACATTTGGCCGGGGCCACGCTGGATCTGGTCAACACGAATCAAACGGATGGATCCGGCAATCCATTGTACGCTCCCTTCAGTATTGACACGGGTTACCGTATTCAGCAGCTGAAGGACTCATCCGGCAATCCCTACTGGCAGGTGACGGATCCAAAAGGGATACGTTATCTCTTCGGCGAGACCAGCGCCTCCCGTCAGGACAATCCCGGCAATTTTTCACAGATTTTTCAATGGTTCCTGGATCAGGTCATCGATCCCCAGGGCAATTATCTGACTGTGAGCTATTCCAAAGACCAGGGGCAAGTCTATCTGGATGAAATCGATTACACCGGTTGCTGTTATCCCTCTCCTCCCACGTTTTCCACGACC
>DATJYI010000006.1:0-3483 GCA_035499635.1 Nitrospiria bacterium
ATCATGCCTTGCAGGGCACACGCGAAGAATCGTTCAACGGCGCGGCCCGGCGCCATCTCAAGCGGTCCGGGATTCCCGTTGAGAGCTCCAAAGGGGAGTGGGGATTGGGGCAGCATGAGCTGAACGTCCGCTACGCCGACATCCTCACCATGGCCGACCGGCACGCAATCTTCAAGCAGTGTTTGAAGGAGATCGCCGAGCAGCAGGGGATCAGCGTCACCTTCATGGCCAAGGTGGCCGCCAACCAGGCTGGGTCAAGCTGCCATATCCATTTGAGCCTCTGGCGGAAGAATCAGAGCCTCTTTCCCGGGAAGACGCGCCTGGGGCCGGTCGCCTGCTCCGACACGTTCCGCTGGTTCCTCGGCGGCTGGATCGCCCACGCGCCGGAGATGATGGTCTTTTACGCCCCGACGGTCAATTCCTTCAAACGCTACCAGGCCGCCTCCTGGGCGCCGACCCGCCTTGGCTGGAGCTATGACAACCGCACCGCCGGGTTTCGCGTGGTGGGGGAGGGGAAGAGCTTGCGGATCGAGTGCCGCATCCCCGGCGCAGATTGCAATCCCTACCTGGCCTTAGCCGCCGCCCTCGCCTCCGGCCTCGACGGGATCGAGCACCGCATCGAGCCTCCGAAGATCTTCGACGGCGACGCCTACGCCGCACGGCATCTGCCCCTCATTCCCCGCACATTGCGCGAGGCGACCGATCTCTTTGAGAAGAGCGCCTTTGCGAATCGCGCGTTCGGCGCGGAGGTGGTGGAGCACTATCTGCACTTCTACCGGACGGAGCAGGAAGCCTACGACAAGGCGGTGACCGACTGGGAGCGCCGGAGATATTTCGAGAGAATCTAGCAGGGGGGCGATCGGATGCGGCTGACGCAGAAAACGGCCCTGATCACGGGGGCGGGAAGCGGGATCGGACGGGAAGCGGCGCTCCTCTTTGCGCGAGAAGGAGCGGACGTTGTCGTGGTCGATCTCAACGCCGCCGGCGGAGAAGAGACGGCGACAATGATCACGGCGTGGGGGGCGCGGGCGATCTCTGTGCAGGCGGACGTCGCGAAGGGAGGCGACTGCGAGCGGATGATCGCGGCGGCGGAGCAACAATTCGGCAGAGTGAATATTCTCTTCAACAATGCCGGCATCATGGACGGCCGTGACGACGACGCCGTCACCACCGACGAAGAGGTGTGGGAACGGACCCTGTCGGTGAATCTGAAAGGGGTCTTTCTCGGCTGCAAATACGGCATCCCGGCCTTGCGCCGGGCGGGGGGAGGCTCGATCATCAATACCGCCTCGTTCGTCGCCTTCCTCGGCGCGGCGACGCCGCAGCTGGCCTACACCGCCAGCAAGGGGGGGGTACTGGCGATGACCCGGGAGCTGGCCGTGATCCACGCCCGGGAGAAGATCCGGGTCAATGCCCTCTGTCCCGGACCGCTTCGGACGGAGCTGCTGATGAAGTTCCTGAATACCGAAGAGAAACGACAGCGCCGCCTCGTCCATATTCCCATGGGCCGCTTCGGAGAGGCGACGGAAATCGCGAAAGCCGCGCTCTTTCTCGCTTCGGACGAATCATCCTATATGACCGGCGCCGCCCTGATGGTCGACGGCGGGATCACCGCCGCGTATGTCACGCCGGAATAGAGAATCGCTTTTCACGGAGGCGTACCGTGCAATTGAAGATTATCAATCCCTTTAATCAGAGCGTGCTGCGCACACTTCCTCTGGATCAGGGCAATCGCCTTGAACAGAAAATCGCCGGCGCGCGGGCGGCGTTTGACGTATGGCGCCGGCTCCCGCTTGACGAGCGGGCGCGGCGGGTGGAACGGGGACTGGACTACTTTCGGGAGCAGTCCGAACAGATCGCCCGAGACATCACGCTCCAGATGGGGAAGCCGGTGGCCCAGTCCCGATCGGAGGTGAAGACACTCCTGCATCGGGCCGAGTATATGCTCTCGATCGCCAGGGAGTCGCTCGCGCCCGAACGCCTTCCGGCACAGCCCGGGTTTCACCTCCGGATCGAGCATGCGCCCCTTGGCGTTGTGTATGACATCGCGCCGTGGAACTATCCGTTGCTGACCGCCGTCAATGTCGTGGTGCCGGCGCTCCTTGCGGGAAACACGGTTCTCCTCAAGCCGAGTCCGCTCACGCCGCTCGTCGGCTTCCATTTTGAACAGGCCTTCGGGAAGGGCAATTCATCGAATGCGGCGAATCCGGCGAATCTTGTCACCAACCTCATCGTGAGCAATGCTCAGGCCGCCCGCTTGATTGATGACCCCCGGATCAATTACGTCGCCTTTACCGGATCGGTGGCGACCGGCACGAAGGTCTATCATCAGGCGGCGCGGCGTCTGCTCGACGTCGGACTGGAATTGGGCGGCAAGGACCCGGCCTATGTCGCGGAGGACGCCGATCTCGATTTCGCCGCCGAGCAGATTGTCGAGGGCGCCTGCTACAACGCCGGCCAGTCGTGCTGTGCCGTGGAGCGAATCTATGTCCATCAGGCCCGTTATCGCGAATTTCTCGATCGGGTGAAATCACGACTGAAGGACTACCGGCTTGGCAACCCACTCGACGAAAAGACCACCATGGGGCCCTTGGCCCGCCGGGAGGCGCTCCCTTTTTTAGAACGTCAGGTGAACGAGGCGGTCCGGCGAGGCGCCCGGCTGCTCCTCGGAGGGAAACGGCTCAAGGGCACGCGGGGGAATTTCTTTCCGCCGACGCTGCTGGCCGACGTGCCGAACAGCGCGAGGATCATGCAGGAGGAAAGCTTCGGACCGCTCGTGCCGGTGGCGTCCGTTGCCGATGACGACGAGGCGCTTGCCCGGATGAACGACAGCCGCTTTGGCCTGACGGCCTCCGTTTGGACGCGCGAACGCGAGCGCGCCGAGCGCTTCTCGCGTGATCTGGAGGTGGGCACCGTGTTCCAAAACCGGTGCGATTATCTCGACCCCGCGCTCCCCTGGACCGGCGCCCGAGACAGCGGGATTGGCTCCACGCTGTCTCGGTATGGTTTTTACCATCTGACCAGACGGAAGGCGATTCACTTCCGCGACTATCCTGCCGAATAAGAAGGACTAGGCGGCCAATTTCCTGGCCCCATGGGACTAGAATCTGACCTTTTGGGGATGAAGGCGCCGTACTGAAGGGACAGGGTCGGGAAAAAATGCACCGCCGGGTGGGGAAGCGGCCCCTCCAGCCATTCGGCTGTTCGGGATTTTTGTTGACTGAAGAATGGCAAATGACTAGGATGAAGCCGGAACTGTAAGAACGGCTCCTGCCCATCGTCCGGCGGTGGTCGGGGGGAGTCAAATTTCAAGACCTGACCCCATAGTTTTTGTTTCATTAGAGTTGAATTCTGGGATTGATGATGCCGATGCTGCGAAGGACCCTGACCGTTTTTCTTGTCCTGTTGACACCGCTGCTGCTTCGTGCGGATGACTCCCCCGCGATCACTATTTCCGGGTTGGAGGGGCCACATTCGCTGGCC
>DATJYI010000007.1:0-5946 GCA_035499635.1 Nitrospiria bacterium
CTGGTCGTCAACAACGGGGAGGACGGCGGACAGACGGTGCCGCATCTGCATCTGCACCTGCTCGGCGGCCGCGCGATGCACTGGCCGCCGGGGTGAGGATATTGCCGCGGGCGCGCGAACCATGAAGTGGGTGATCATTGCGCTCGGCGGGGCGATTGGCACGGTGGCGCGCTACTTTTGTTCGGGCCTCGACTATCGCTGGTCGAACGGCGTGTTTCCTGTCAGCACGCTGCTGATCAATCTGGCAGGCTCGTTGGCGATCGGCTTTCTGTGGGGCTTGTTCGAGCGGGCGGCGGTTCCGCCCAACGCCAGGCTCTTCGTATTGATCGGCCTTCTCGGCGGATTTACGACTTTTTCCACGTTCAGTTTGGAAAGTTTTAATTTGATCAGGGACGGGGAATGGAGGATCGCGCTGTGGAACGTCGGATTGTCCAATATCGTCGGCATCGCACTGGTATTCGTCGGTTACGCCGGCTCGCGTGCGCTGATCCGCTGGTTTGAATAGGCTCCCGGTGCTGATCGTCAGAATATACCCAGCGAGCAACGAGAGCGTGAGGGGGAGGCGCGGGGCGCGGGGGCATCGCCAACCCAAAAGCAAAGCTTTTGGGGAATTGTCATCGAGCACGGGCCCCCACATACGATGTCGGCGACGCGGGCCCCTACTAATAGGAAGGCGGGAACCATGAAGCTGCCCGAAGAAGGACTATTGCTTCGGATCTTTATCGGTGAATCCGACGTCCATCAAGGCAAGGCCCTCTATGAGCAGATCGTGCTCAAAGCCCGGGAGCTGAATCTCGCCGGCGCGACCGTGCTGCGCGGCATCATGGGGTTCGGCGGCACCAGCCGGGTGCACACGGCTAAACTCCTGCGACTGTCCGAGGACCTGCCAATCGTGGTCGAGATCGTTGACACCGAGGAGAATCTCAACAGACTGCTGCCGTTTCTGGACGAAGTCGTGCAGGAGGGAATGGTCACCCTGGAGCGGGCGCGGGTCATCAAATACCGTCACCGGTCAACGGCGCGTTGAGTCCGAGGCCGGCCGCGGCCGCGCTTCGCCGTTTCCTCCGACCCTCATGCTCCCATTGACACATTTTTTCCGCGGTTGTTATAATGCCGCGCGCTGTGCGATCTGCGCAATTGGTCGGATCGCGTCAGGCGTCACCTAGGTAGTGCCCGTCGAGAGGAGGCGGCAGAGCTCGCATGCCCGCAGTCAGAGTCAAACAAAACGAACCATTTGAAAGCGCCATGAAGCGCTTTAAGAAACAATGCGAAAAAGCCGGGATTCTCTCCGAGGTCAAGAAGCGGGAGCATTACGAGAAACCGAGCGTCAAACGCAAGCGCAAGGCGATGGCCGCGCGCAAAAAGGCGCTCAAGCGCGCGCGCATGACCGGCTATCGGTCGGCATAATGGGACTGCAGGCCGAGCTGGACACGGCGCTGCGCGAAGCCCTCAAGACCGGCCAGTCGGAACGCGTCTCGGTGATCCGGCTGTTGCTGGCCGCCGTCAAGAACAAGCAGATCGACAAGGGCAAGAGCCGTCCGCTGACCGAAGGCGAACTGCTGGACGTGGTGGTTGCGGCGAGCAAGCAGCGACGGGAGGCGATCGAGTTGTACAAGCAGGGCGGCCGCCAGGACCTGGTCGACAAGGAAACCCGCGAGCTGAAGATCCTGTCAGAATTTCTGCCGGCGCAGCTGACGTCCGAGGAGTTGGACGCCAAGATCACCGAGGCACTCCGGGAGACGGGCGCCACCGGTCCGAAGGACATGGGCAAGCTCATGAAGTGGTTGATGCCGCAGTTGGCCGGCCGTGTGGACGGCGCGCAGTTGAGCGAACGGGTCAAGACGCGCCTCAATCAATTGACGGCCGCCTGAGCAGTTCCGGTTCGCCGGGGTGGAGTGAGGGAAAACGCACGTGGACCGACGGCTCCCGTCTTCGGTGTTGCAGCAGGTCCAAGAAGGCAACGACCTGGTCGAGATTGTCTCCGGCTACGTCGCCTTGAAAAAGAGCGGTCAGAACTATGTGGGGCTCTGTCCGTTTCACGGAGAAAAGAGCCCGTCATTCACCGTCAGCCCCTCCAGGCAGCTGTTCCACTGTTTCGGCTGCGGCGCGGGCGGCAATCTCTTCACCTTCCTGATGAAACTAGAAGGGCTGACCTTTCCCGAAGCCGTCCGTTCGTTGAGCCAGCGGATCGGCCTGACCCTCTCGGAATCCTCCGGCGCCACGCCGGAAGCCAAACACAAGGCCAAGCTCCGCTCGCTGCTGCAGCTGGCGGCCCAGCGCTTTCAGGAACAACTTCGGACGGATGCCCGGGCGGCCCGTGCCCGCGCCTATTTGACCGAACGCGGCGTGTCCGATGCGACCATTGATGCCTTCGGTCTGGGTTACGCGCTTCCGGGATGGGACAGCCTGATGGCGCCGCTCATCCGCAAAGGCTGGACGGCACAGGAGCTGATGGACGCCGGGCTGATCATCCGCCGCAACGACGGGAGCGGGTATTATGACCGGTTTCGCGACCGGGTCATCTTTCCGATTCGTGATCCACAGGGGCAGGTGGCTGGATTTGGCGCGAGGGTGCTGCCGGAAAGCTCGGAAGGGAAACAGGACAACCAGCCGAAATATCTGAATTCCCCTGAGACGGCCTTCTACAGCAAGGGACGGATCCTGTATGGATTCGATCGTGCCCGTGCCGCCGCAGCGCGGGCCGGCTACCTGGTGGTCGTCGAGGGCTATTTTGACGCCATTGCGCCCCACCAGGCCGGCTACGCCCAGGTCGTGGCCACGCTGGGCACGGCGCTGACCGCATCGCACCTGACGATCCTGCGACGGCTGGTGCCCAAGGTGGTCCTGTTGTTTGATCCCGATCCGGCCGGCGTGAACGCCACGCTGCGCACGGTCGAGCTGTTTGTCGAGCATGATATTGACGCGAGCGTGGCCACGCTGCCGTCCGGTGACGATCCGGACAGTTTCCTGCACCGATTTGGACTGCCGGCGTTCGAAGAGCGCATCGCCGCGGCCCAACCACTGTTGGCGTTCGCCGTCGATCGGGCGCTCGCCTGCACGCCGCACTCGGGGATCGATGGGAAAAAAGCGGTCATCCGATCGCTGGCCCCCACCTTGCGCGCCGTAAAGAGCCGGTTGGAGCTGGATCATTATGTCCGGTTGCTGGCCCAGCGGCTGGACGTGTCGGAAGCCAGCCTGCGGGCAGACCTGTCCCGCGCCCTCCCGTCCCAAGGCGCTTCGCCCTCATCTGCCCTCATGCCGGGTTCGAGCCGGGGGGCGATACGTGGAGCCACGCGAGGAGCCACGGGCGAGACGCATCGTTCGACGACCCCGGCCAACGCCGCCGGCCGGCCGGCTGAACCGTCGGCCGGGTCGGCCTGGTTACAGGAAGAGCGGGTACTGTTGCATCTGTGGTTTCAGCACCGGATTTCAACGGCCGAGTTGGCCGGCCGGATCGGCCCCGATGATCTGTCCCATCCGAACGCGCGGGCCCTGCTGCGCCTGATCATGGATTCGGCGGAATGGGAGACGGAGGATTCGGTGGCGGCGGTCTCGGCCAGGGCGTCCACGCATGAAGCGCTGGCCGCAACGGTGGCGGAATTGAGCCTGCTCGAGCTGGAATATGATTCGGTGTCGAAGGCGCTTGAGGAATGCCTCTACCGCCTGCGCCGACGCCGAATGGAACAGCGGATCTGTCAACTGGAGCAGGAGCGGAAGGAGGCCGAGCGGGCCGGCGATCAGTCGCGCGTCCGCGACCTGCAGGCGGCCATTCTTGACGTCCGCCGGTCGCTTGGGGCGGTGCCGGAGAGCGGTCGGAGCCGGTCGGCGCCCGTGGGTTCGTAATGGATGGAATGGCACAGCCGGCCCGGATTGTCGGATCGTCATAAAGGAGCGCGCATGGGGAAAGGCGACAAGCTGGACGACGTCAAGGAGATCATCTCGGCGAACAAGGAGAAGGGCTTCGTCACCTACGACGAGCTCAACAATCACCTGCCGACCGACCTCATGGACAATGTCGTCATGTTCGGCCAGGTGGATGTGGACGAGATGGAAGCCGAGGAGGGGGCCGAGGAAACATCGATGATTCCGGCCTCGCCCGAGGGCGCCGGCGAGCTGGCCGAGGAGCTGGAGGAGCAGCCAGAGCTCTTGACCGAGGAAAAGGAAGCCGAATTGGCCCTGGCCGCCGACCTGTCCACGAAAACGGACGATCCGGTCCGACTCTACCTCAGGGAAATCGGCAGCGTGCCGCTGCTGAGCCGGGAGGGCGAAATCCTCATCGCCAAGCGGATTGAGGAAGGCAAGCGGGAAGTCGCCATGGCCATGTGGTCATTGCCGTCCACCATGCAATGGCTGAGCGGCCTGGCCAACCAATTGCGCCGCAACGAAGTGGTCGTGTCGACGCTTTTTGCCATTTCGGATGAAGAGGAGCAGGAAGCCGGCGTCGGTCAGGATGCGGAAGAGCTCACGCGCAGGTTCCTGCAGGGCGTGCAGGAGCTCCGGCCGATCATTGCGCAGTTTCGCCGGCTCGCCGTTCAACGGCAACGCCTCAAACCCCATTCCCATCGATTTCTCTCAGTCAGCCGGCGCATGGAGACGGCGCTCCAGAAACTCGTGCAGAAAGTGGATGCCATTGGTCTGGCGCCCCACCTGCTCGATGAGCAGATCGAAACGCTCAAGGCCCACAAGGCGGAATTGGTCAAAGCGGATCGGCTCGTCATCCAGTATCAGCGCCGCCTCGGTCTCGATCAAGCACCCGCCGGCCGTCGCGCCAAAGCGGGCGGTGAGACCAGGCCCAAGCGGACGGTCTCCCGTCAGATGCCTCCGCCTTCTCTGTCCAAGGAGGAGTCCCAAAAGCTTCGTCAGCAGATTCGGGAGGCCCGGAAACATATGCAGGCGCTGGCCAAGCCGTTGGGCATGTCGCCCGAGGCGTTTAGACTTGCCATGCAGCAACTGGAGCGGGGCGAACGGTCCGTCAAACTGGCGAAGGGCGAATTGATCGAAGCGAACCTCCGGCTGGTCGTCAGCATCGCTAAGAAATATACCAATCGGGGCCTGCAGTTTCTCGATCTGATCCAGGAGGGCAACATCGGTTTGATGAAGGCGGTCGACAAATTCGAATACCGCCGCGGCTACAAGTTCAGCACCTATGCGACCTGGTGGATCCGGCAGGCCATCACCCGTGCCATCGCCGATCAGGCCCGAACGATCCGCATTCCCGTGCACATGATCGAGACGATCAACAAGCTGGTGCGCACCTCCAGGACGCTCGTGCAGGAATTGGGGCGGGAGCCGGCCCCCGATGAGATTGCGGACAAAATGAGCCTGCCGGTGGACAAAGTGCGCCGGATCATGAAGATCTCCAAGGAGCCCATCTCGCTGGAAACGCCGATTGGCGAGGAGGAGGACAGCCACCTTGGCGATTTTATCGAGGACAAGCGGGTCATCTCGCCGCTTGACGCCACTATCCGCTACGATCTGCAGCGGCAGATCAACAACGTGCTGCAGACCCTCACGCCGCGGGAGGAGAAGGTGCTGCGCAAGCGGTTCGGCATCGGCGAGCAGACGGACCATACACTGGAAGAGGTGGGGCAGGATTTCGAGGTGACGCGCGAGCGCATCCGGCAGATCGAGGCCAAGGCGCTTCGAAAACTCCGCCACCCCAGCCGCAGCAAACGATTGAAGAGTTTTTCGGAAAATGTCTAGCCGCAGGATGTTAATTAACGGCTCAATGGCGCGTTCGTTGGATGGCCCGTTGACGGTTGAACCGGGTGAACGCTTACAAAACACTTACACAGTTCCAGCAGTAAGGCCGCAGGGAGCGAGAAAACCGGAGCGTACTGAGTTGTACGTGAGGATTTTCGAGCGACCGAGAACGAAGCAAATGGACGGTTTCAGCGGCCTGCCACGAAGCGGGCCCATAGCTCAGACGGTTAGAGCAGCTGACTC
>DATJYI010000008.1:0-6896 GCA_035499635.1 Nitrospiria bacterium
CCCGGATTTCTCTGCCCGTTCGGATTAGACCGGCACGGTCATTGACTGACTGCTCCACAATCGCCGCTGACATTCAGCGTGATCGCCCGCTTGATGTGCTCTCGACTATCCACACGCGATTTCTTGACATGGTAGAGACCGCTCTGCTAGCATGCCGGTGCGGGGTGGAGCAGTCTGGTAGCTCGTCGGGCTCATAACCCGAAGGTCGATGGTTCAAATCCATCCCCCGCAATTAAATAGGCCCTGGTCATCAGGGCCTTTTTCTTTGTTCCGTATGCATCTGACGATGAGGGGGGAGATCGTCTGAGAGCCCCCCGATTCGAAGGGTGGTGCTCCTCTTCCACCCCCGCCGGACGTCCGGCGTGTCTGTTCCACATTTTTCAAACTGGACAGCGATTTTCCGCCCTCTGTACAATACTGGTGCTGTCATGCCTACGTATCAACAATGCCCTTGGGGTGAGGAATGGTGACGGGTCTTTCCTGGAGAGCAGCTACGTGGCTGGGCCTGACTGTTCTTTTAGCCTCCTGCGCCGGGCCTCAGCGGCCCGTCCTCTATCCGAATGAGAAGCTCAACAGCGTCGGGAAGGAGGCGGCGCAACAGGACATCAATGAGTGCATCCGATTGTCCGTCGAGGCGGGGGCCAAAACGGACAAAGCCAAGGAGACGGCCGGCGAGACCGTGAAGGAGGGGGCAAGAGGGGCGATCATCGGCGCGGCTGTCGGAGCGGTGACCGGCAACGTCGGGGAGGCGGCGGCCATCGGCGCCGCGGCAGGCGGTGCATCCGGGATGACGGAGAAGGCGTTTGATCGCGAGGTCGATCCCGTCCAACGCGGATATGTCGACCAATGTTTGCGTGACCGCGGCTACCAGCCCATCGGGTGGAAATAATTTCCACCCAATTCCCGCTCTACGCCCCAGCGATCCGGCAGGCGACGACGATTCCGCGTGATCAAACGGGCGTCATCATCCCCGCGCGGGGAAAAGCGTCCCACTGGATGCCTCGGCACTCAGCAGGATCAGCTCGATCTCCTCGGTGATCTCCTCCTGCCGGAGGGCGTAGCCTCTGCGCGTCAGCTTCACGCACTGCCGGTCAAGGAGGCGGACGGCGCCGTCAAGATGCTGCAGCCGCTGTTGATGCTCCGCCATCAACGACTGATAGAGAATGCCCTGCAGGACGTCGAACAGATAATGATGGACCAGCTCGGCGAACATCCGCTCGGATGTCAGGTTGAGCACGGGGGGCAGACCGTATCTCCGCCCCTGCACGCCCAAGGATTGCAACGGGCGGCGGATGCAGACGCGGCTGCCCTGATCCTGCCACTCATGGTGGATGACCACCAGTGACAGCGGTGAAAACGGTTCGCCCATGATCTGCATGCGGCCCAACGCGTCAACCAGTCGAACGAGCACCGTCTGCACTTCATCGGCCACGCTGGGGCTCTCCAGCGCGGTTCCAACCCGGGCATCCCCCTCCAGCTTGACGGACAACTTCCTCCCCATCGGCACCACCACCCGCCGCTCTGTCGACGCGCCAAATTCCTCATCCAGGGCGCGGCGCACCAGCACGTTGAAATCGCCGCAAAAACCCCGCTCGGAGCCGACCACGAGGCAGACGACCGGTGCGTTCGCCGGCGGTTGAAGCGGCTGTGGCCAGTGGGACAAAAAGTCCGCCGCCATCCGTTCGGCGCCGTCAACCACCATCCGCTGCGTGGAGAGAAACCGTTTGAGCCGGTGGGTTTCGATCTGGGATATATTCTTCATCGCCGTCATCACCTCGCGCAGCTCCCGCAGCATTGCGAGCTGCTCCTGCAACTGACGGCGGCCGCTCACAGCGACGGCCGAAGCCACTTCGTGACGGCGGCGACCCAGCGATCCCGATCGGCATCCAGGCCGAGATCGCCGCGGCTCAATTCGTCCCGGAGATGGTGCAGGCGGGCGGGGACGTCGGCGGGGGGAACGGCGTCGAACAACCCCTCATTGAAAGCGATCAACCAGGCCAGGTGAAACTCGACGGGCAACGGGGACAGACGCTCCTGCTTGAACAGTTCACGCAGGACGGTCCCCCGCTTGATCCTGTATTCCATCGCCGGCTCGAGTTTGGTGCCGAAGCGCGTGAAGACCAGCAGATCGAGAAACTGCAGATAGTCCAGCTTCATGCGGCCGGCCTCACGCTTGATCTGCTCATTTTGCGCCCGGCCGCCGATCCGCGATACCGACCGGGTCACATCGATCGCCGGCAGATAGCCCGCCACGAACAGTTCCCGGCTGAAGTAGATCTGCCCATCGGTGATGGAGATGAGATTGGTGGGAATATAGGCGGCGATCTCCCCCTGCTGGGTCTGGACAATCGGCAGTGCGGTCATGCTGCCGCCGCCGGCGGAAGCGGCCAGGTGGGTCGCACGCTCCAGCAGCCGCGCGTGGAGGGAGAAAATGTCCGCGGGGTAGGCCTCACGACCGGGCGGATGGCGGAGCAGCAGCGACAGCTCCCGGTAGGTCTGGGCGTGCGTCGTCAGATCATCGTAAACGACCAGGGTGTCCAGCCCGTGGTACATCCACCACTCCGCCACCGCGCAGCCGGCGAACGGGGCCAGATATTTCAGGCCTGGTTGGTCCGTTGCTTCGGCCGCGACAATGGTCGTATAGGCCATGGCGCCGGCATCGCGCAGCGTCTCAATCGTGCCGACCGCCGTCGACCGTTTCTGCCCGATCAGCACGTAGACGCACCGGACGTCCTTGCCGCGCTGGTTGATCACCGTGTCCAGGGCCAGGGCGCTTTTGCCCAGCCCGTCGTCGCCGATGAGGAGCTGCCGCTGGCCCTTGCCGATCGGGATCATCGTGTCGACGATCGTATTGCCCGTCAGCAACGGCACTTTCACGAAATCCCGGTCGATGATCGGCGGAGACAGGACGTCCAGCGGCTGGCTGGCCGCGCACTCCGGAGCGGGCAGTCCGTCGAGCGGCGCGCCCAGCGGATCAATCACCCGGCCGAGCAGGGCGTCGCCGACCGGAAGGCTCAGACGCCGCCCGGACAGGACCGCGGTCATGCCGGCGGTCAGTTGCGCGCCCTGGTGCAGCAGGACGGCCCCGACCAGTTCCCTGCCGAGATGGAAGACCAGACCCCGGCTGCCATCCCGGAAGCTCAGCAGATCGTCGATGGCCGCTGACGGCAGGCCGTGGATCCAGGCGACGCCGTCGCCGACGGAGAGCACACGGCCTTCTTCTGAGACCCGAAGCCCCGGTTGGTATTCCTCAAGCCATCGCCGCTGCCGGGCCAGTGGCTGCCGGTCATCAGCCATCGGCGCCGTCGGCGCGTCGTGACTACCGCTCATCGTGCGTTGACTCGGTGAATAACCGCAGTTCGTGCTGAAGATCGGCTTCCAGAATCCAGGGGCCGATCGTCACCCGCAGCCCCGCAAGCTGCGCGCCGTCCTCGTAAAACCGGCACACGACCTGACGGCCGAGCCACTTGCCCAGCGCGTCCGTCACGGCGGCGCGACGGTCGGGCGCCAATGGATAGGCGCTACTGACCGTGATCGGCTCGTCAGAACCTTGAACGGCCTGCCAGACCGACCGGGTCCGCTCCTCGGGCTGGCGGGCCAATTCCTCCAGAAAGAGATCGGCCAGCCGCGCCTCCACTTCCGGCGACGCGATCCGGCCCAGCAACCGCGCCGCGAACCGGGCGCCGTGATCGACGGCGTCCTGTTCGATCTGCCTCGTGTGCTCCCGCTGGCGCCGCGCCTCGAGCACCTCGTACTTCTTGCGCTCCTCGTCCAGCGTCGCGCGGAGCGCTGCCATCCGCCGCTCCCGCTCCGCTTGCAGCTCCGTCTGCAGCGCCGCGCGGACCCGTTCCTTCTCCCGCTCCAGCGCCGACAATTTGTCAACATATTGCCGCTTCAACGCCTCCGCCTCATCGCGCATTGCCTGAGCATCGGAGAGCGTTTTGGCGATGCCGGCCTTCCGCCGTTCGATGACGTCGAGCACCGGCTTGTAGAGAAACCGCTTTAGGATCCAGATAAGGACCAGGAAGTTGATGATCTCGAGCAGAAAGGTCGACCAGTCCAGATTCATCGACGCGCCCCGCGTCCAATCCCAATGTCCCCCGTCATCATGACCGCCGCACCGTCAGCCGGACGCCGTCACTTGACCAGATAGCCGATCAGCGGATTTCTGAACAGAATGATTAGGACGATCACCAGACAGTAGATCGCCAGCGACTCGATCATGGCCAGGCCGATGATCAGCGTCCGCAAGATCGCCCGCTCCGCTTCCGGCTGCCGGGCCAGCGAGGCGAGCGCCTCCCGGATGGCGCGTCCCATCGCCAGCGCCGGAAACATCGTGCCGAGCGCAATGGCCAGCGCCGCGGCCACCGTCGAGCCCAACACAAACCACGTCATTTCCGTCATACTCCTCCCCCCTATGCTTCCCGTGTGAGTTGTTGTGATTGAATCGCGCCGGCGATGTAGATCAACGCCAGTGTCCCGAAAATATAGGCCTGAATCAATGCCTCGACGATATGCAGCATCAGCAGGGGAATCGGCGCCAGGAATCCCGCCACAAGCAGCACCAGCAGGGCGGCCAGTTCCAGGCTCATGATATTGCCGAAGAGCCGCACGGCCAGTGCCACCGACCGGGTGATCTCGCTGATGACGTGAAACGGCAGCATCACCGGGCTCGGCGCCAGATAATGGCGGAAATAGCCGCGCACCCCCTCGCTGCGCAAGCCGAACCAGTGCACGGAGAGAAACACCAGCACGGCCAATCCCGACGTGACGGAGAGATTGGCCGTCGGCGAGTGCAACCCCGGCACGACACCGCACAGATTCGCCACCACGAGAAACATCCACATCGTGCCCAGAAACGGCCGGACCAGGACGACGCGCTCCGGCAGGACTACGGCGATCGCGTCGGTGACGGCGCCCATGATCCCCTCCAGCACCGATTGCACCATCCCCGGCGCCTTTACGCGGAGCCGTCGCGTGGCCAGCCACGACGTCAGCCCAAGCGCCAGCATGATGCTCCAGGTGGTGACGACCGGCTCGGTGACCAGGAGCGGGCCGAATTGCGCGATGACGCCTTCGCCCTGCGGATTCATCCCTTTTCCCTGATGAAGTAATAGACATTGACCGCACCGACCACGACGCCGAGCACGATCAGGCTCGGCGTCCAGCGGCTGGCATAGGGCTCGCTCAAACCGTCGAGCCACAGGCCGAGATAGGCGCCGCCCACCACCGGCAGGATGAAGAGCAGCCCGACGGTGCCCAGGTAGACGGTCTGGGCCAGCAGCGTGCCGCGCTCCTTCACGGCCTTCTGCATCCGCCGGACGTCCTCCTCCACGCTGTGCCGAAACCGGGACTGATCATCAGGGCGCGGCGACACGCTTCATCCTCCAGAGGTGCCTGAACAGCGCCTCTTCGATCCGGCGCAGACTCTCTTTGAGCGTCCGCAGCCCCTCCTCCTCGACCAGCAGCTGCCGTTCGAGGGCCTCGGCCATCCGCCCGAACTCGGCCCCCCGGAGGTAGCGGCGGGCGCTGACGGTCAGCTCGTTGTCGACGAAATAGAGCAATCCGCCCGGCAGCGCGACATACTGCCAGTCGGCGCCCGCCGGCCGGTAGCGCGCCAGCCCGAAGGTCAGCGCCGTCATCATCCGCGCGTGGCCGGCCAGGATCCCGAAACTTCCGCTCTCGTCCCGCCCCACAAAACTCTCCACATGATCAATCCGCTCATACTGCAACGCGTCCCGCAGGTGCAGCGTGAAGGTGCTCACGTCCGCACCTGCTGCATGGCGCCGCGCATGTAGCACTGATCCTCCTGCACGGCATCATGCCGGCCGAGCAGAAACGCTTCGCAATCGGCCAGCGTCTCCTCCAGACGCACGGAGACCCCCGGAATGCCGGTATGCTCGGCGGTCACAAAAAAGGGCTGGGTCAGATAGCGCTGCAGCTTGCGGGCCCGGAGCACGATGCGCTGGTCCTTCTCGGAGAGCTCTTCGATCCCCAGCATCGCGATCAGATCCTCCAGCTCGTGATAACGAGCAAGGTGCTCCCGCACCCCCTCCGCAACGGCATAGTGGCGGTCGCCCAGCACACGACGGTCCATCATCTTGCTGGAGGATTGCAGCGGGTCGACGGCGGGATAAATGCCTTTGGCCGTCTGATCCCTCGACAGAATCACCGTCGTGTCGAGATGGCTCAGGATGGCGCTGACCGAAGGATCGGTCATATCGTCCGCGGGCACATAGACCGCCTGCACCGAGGTGATGGCGCCCTTCGTGCTGGAAATGATTCGGTCCTCCATCTCGGCGATTTCGGTCAACAGCGTCGGCTGGTAGCCGACGGTCGCGGGCATCCGCCCCAGCAGGCCGGAAATTTCACTGCCGGCCTGCACAAACCGGAAGACGTTGTCCATCACGAACAGGACTTCAGCGTGCAGGGTGTCTCGCAGATACTCGGCGTAGGTCAGCGCGGTCAGCCCCACCCGGAACCGCACGCCTGGCGATTCGTCCATCTGACCGAAGACCATCAGCGTGCGGGGCATCACGCCGGCCTGGAGCATCTCCTTCCACAGCTCATGGCCCTCGCGGATCCGCTCCCCCACACCGGCGAAGACCGACGCCCCCTGGTGCAGGGCGACGATCGCGTGCATGAACTCCATCACCAGCACCGTTTTGCCCACGCCGGCGCCGCCAAACAGTCCGCTCTTGCCCCCTTTGACGAAGGGGCAGAGAAGGTCGATCACCTTGATCCCCGTTTCCAAGATTGTCTGCGCGCCGACCGTCTCATATAATGCGATCGGTTTTTTGAGGATGTTGCGGTGTGCCTCGGAGGGCAGGGATCCCTGGCCGTCCAGCGGCCCGCCGAAGATATTCAATAATCGCCCGAGACACTGCGGCGTGACC
>DATJYI010000009.1:0-4567 GCA_035499635.1 Nitrospiria bacterium
GGCCATGAAGCAAAATGTCCCAGCCGGGAAGCAAGGCCGGCGCGCGAGCCGGCCTTGACACGCGAACGGGTGCGGACTTTATACTAAAGGGACACCCTCTCTGCGAGGTGTCACATGACGTATACGCTTGACTGGTTGTCCGAAGATGTATCGCGCGACGGTCTGGAGACCGTCGATCGGATCGCGACGGGTGATCCGAGCGATTCCGATTCCCGCCTGCTCGACGCCTATTCCCGCGCGGTGATCGCGGCGGCCGAGGCCGTCAGCCCCTCCGTCGTCAACATCGAAGTGCATCACGCGCCCAGGGAGCGGGCGTTGGCCGATCCCCGTCGGCCGTATGCGGCGCAGGGGTCCGGCTCCGGGTTTCTCTTCACGGCGGACGGCCTCATCCTGACGAATAGCCACGTGGTGCACGGCGCGGCCGAGATTGATGTGACGCTGTCGGACGGCCGCCGCTGCGTGGCCGACCTGATCGGGGATGATCCGGCCACCGACCTGGCCGTCATTCGCATCTCGGCGGCGAATCTCGTGCCGGCCCGGCTGGGCGATTCCCGAACGATCCGGCCGGGACAGGTGGCGGTGGCGATCGGCAATCCCTACGGATTTCAGACCACGGTGACGGCCGGCGTCGTGAGCGCGCTGGGGCGGTCGCTCCGTTCACGCTCAGGCCGGCTGATCGACGACGTGATCCAGACGGATGCGGCGCTCAACCCCGGCAACTCCGGCGGCCCGCTGGTCGATTCACGCGGCAGGGTGATCGGAGTGAACACGGCCGTCATCATGGGCGCGCAGGGCATCTGCTTCGCGATCGGGATCGACACGGCCACCTACGTCGCGGGGCGGCTGATCCGGGACGGCAGGATCCGCCGGGGCTTTATCGGCGTCGGCGGTCAAAACGTCCCGCTCCACCGCCGCCTGGTCCGGTTCCACAATCTGCCGGTCGAAACGGGCGTGCTGGTCGTATCGGTCGAGCCGGACAGTCCGGCGAAGAGGGCCGGTCTGACGGAGGGCGACCTGATCATCCGGTATGATGATCGGCCCGTCGCCGGGATCGACGATCTCCACAAGTGCCTGACCGAACAGCAGGTCGGCCAGCCGGCGGCCCTGACGGTCCTCCGGCGGACGGAACTGCTCGACCTGTCGATCATTCCCGAAGAGTCGAAGCCCCAGGCAGCCTGATCGTCGCCGTTGAGCACGGCCCGGTTCGGCGGGGTCCGGCCGCGTTGATTTTTACGCGGGGAAACCATACGATGCCGGGAGTCGGAAGACGGGCGGCGCCGCCCCCACGCGCGACAGGTTCGAGGGACGTGAGCGTGCGGTCTCGGCGCGTGCCTCATACACGGTGCCAGTGAAACGCCAGACCCTGATTGCCTGTCTGTTGCTGGTCTCCTGCGCGGGCTGCGCGCAGGTGATGAAGGCCCTCGATCTCGTCCCGCCCGTCCAAGGCAATCCGCGTGCGGATCTCGCGCGCGGCCTTGCGAAGGAGCAGTCGGGCGATCTGGCCGGGGCGATTGACGCGTATACCACGGCCATCCTGTCGGACGACACGCTGATCGACGCCTACGTCGGCCGCGGCCGGGTGAAGGCGCGCGCGGCCGATGACCGCGGGGCGATCGATGACGACACCCGTGCGATTGAGTTGATCGGGCGCCAGGCCGCAGACTATGCCGCGCAGGCCGGACGATCGGGCCAGCCTGAGGATTTCGTCACAACCTTGCAGGAGGCGTCTGAGCTGGCCCGATTGAACGGGCTCCTGGCCGATCTGTACGTCAGTCGCGGCGAGTCCAGGGCGCACCTGGCCGATTTCCGCGGCGCAATGAGCGACGCCGACCGGGCGATTGCGCTGAACCCGGCGCTGCCCGGGGCCTTCGTCGGCCGCGGCGACGCCAGAAACGGGCTGGGCGATCACCAGGGAGCGATCGGGGAGTACACGCAGGCCCTCAAACTCGAACCAACGCTCGGAGACGCCTATCTGAAACGCGCCGGAACGAAGTGGATCCTGGCCGATTACGCGGGCGTGATCGAGGATAACACAGCCGCGATCACCCTGAACCCGAATCGCGCCCCGCCCTACGTCAGCCGCGCCGCGGCGAAGGAGAAACTGGGCGATTTTTACGGCGCCGTCGACGACGCCACCCGCGCCATCGCGCTGGATCCCTCGCTGGCCGACGCCTTCATCGCCCGCAGCGCCGCGAAGGGCAAGGCCGGCGATTACCAGGGCGCGATCGCGGACGCCGACCGCGCCATTGCGCTCGACCCGGCCCGCGCCTCGGCCTATCTCAACCGCAGCGTGGCGAAGATGGAGATGGGCGATTATCAGGGCACGATCAACGACGCCACCGCCGCGCTGGCGCTGGATCCGTCGCTGGCCGACGCCTACGTCATCCGGGGCGCGGTGGCCGTGCAGTTGGGCGACGACCAGGGGGCGATCGGGGATTTCAGCCGGGCCATTGCGTTGAAGCCGACGCTGGCCGACGCCTACGCCAGCCGGGGGCTGGCGAGAAAGCGGTCCGGCGATCTGGCCGGGGCGACCGACGACTATACGCACGCCATCACGCTCAATCCGAATCTGGCCGACAACCACGACGATTTGTGGGCCATGCTGATGGTCATGGACGAGGGCAACGCGGCGGTCGCGAAGGAGCTGTCGGCGTTCATCAGGCTGGGGCCGAACGCGCCGGCCGTTCGCCGTGAGATTGATGAAGCGAAGGAACGGCTCCAGACTCCGGGCCGGACCGGACCGTGACCGACGGCTCCGGCGTGGCGCCGGACCCGGGCGGAGCTGCGGACGGCGACACCGGCCGGTCGGCTGATCGCGTGATCTTGATTACGGGCGCTTCATCGGGCATCGGCGCGGCGCTGGCCAGGGAATTCGGCCGCCGCGGATGTGCTCTTGTCCTTGTGGCCCGCCGCTTGGACCGGCTGACGGCGCTGCGCGACGAATTGACCCGGATGGGCTGCCGGGCGTTGGCGGTCAAGGCCGACGTGACATCGGAGCAGGAGCTGGCAGAGGCGTTTCGGCAGGCCCATCGGCTCTTCGGGCGGATCGACATCGTCGTCGCCAATGCGGGGTTCGGCGTGCGCGGGGCATTCACGTCGTTGACGTTGGACGATTACCGCCGGCAATTTGAAATCAACGTCTTCGGGGCGCTGCGGACCATCTCGCTGGGGCTTGACGCGCTCACGCGGTCGAAGGGCATCGCCGTCCTGATGGGCAGCGTCGTCGGCCACGCGGCCTTTCCCCGGATCTCCCCCTATGCCATGAGCAAATTCGCCCTGCGCGCCTTCGCGGACTCGCTGCGCGCCGAACTGGCCCCGACCGGCGTGGCGGTGGTGCTGATCAGCCCGGGGCTTGTGCAGAGCGAGTTCCGCCAGGTGGACAACCGCGGTGTTGTTCATCCCGAATATCATGACCCCTATCCCGCCTGGCTGCAACTTTCCGCCGAGACGGCGGCCCGGCGGATGGTCCGGGCGATCTTGAAACGGCGCCGGGAGGCCGTCATCACCCTGCATGGGAAGGCGGCCGTCATGCTGGCGCGTCACCTCCCCGGCCTGTTTGCGTTCATCACCCGCCGGCTGACGATGCCCGGCCGGTGGTGAGGGCCAGAGGCCGGCCGTCTGGCATTTTCGCGCTTCGAAAGACTACAATTGAGAGGCCATGATGCTTCTGTCGTCGCCTGGTGTACGGATCGCGGCGGTCGCGTTGCTCCTCGCCGGGCTGCTCGCCGGCTGCGACAACGGCAGCAGCGGCCCGCCCTTCGTCCTGGGTTATGCATACATTGATACCACCCCATCCAACGATACCCTTCCCTGGACAGCCTTCGACGGGACGAACTTTCTGGTGGTCTATGACGATCTTCCTCCCGGCGGTGCCGATCACGATATTATCGGAGCGTTGGTGGATCAAAATGGGAACTGGTTGACCTATCTGAATGTCGCAGTTTCCTCCGCCGACGATCGCGTGCCCCAGGTTGCCTTCGACGGGACGCGCTATCTGGTTGTATATCAGGAGGGAACTGTAAATCATAATATTATGGGTGTCTTCGTCACTCCGGGCGGGGCGGTGGGAACGCCCTTTGCCATCGACGCCTCGCCCAACGATGATACGGTTCCGACGGTCGCCTTTAATGGAACGGACTACCTCGTCGTCTACCAGCGGGCGAACGGCACGAACAGCAGCATCATCGGCGCGCTGGTCGATCCGTCTGGTACCGTCCTGGCAGGCTCGCCGTTTACCATCGACGCGTCTGCGAACGTCAATATCTTGCCGGCGGCCGCGTCGAACGGATCGACCTTCCTGGTCGCCTACCAGTTGGGAAGCGGCCGCACGGCCGGGGACATTCTGGGCGCAATTGTTGACCCCACGATCAACGCCACGCCGCCGGCCGTGACGTTGTTCGCCATCGACGCGTCGCAGTATAACGACCAGGCGCCCGCTGTCGCCTCCGACGGGACGAACTACCTGGTTGTCTACCAGGAACAGTATCCTACGGACCGTGATGTCGTGGGATCGCTGGTGACCGTCGCCGGCGCCCCGTCCGTGACCTTCATCAAGATCGATACGTTT
>DATJYI010000010.1:0-3007 GCA_035499635.1 Nitrospiria bacterium
TTGTAGGGGCTCGCGTGCGGTATCTGATGTGGGGATCTGCTCTTCATCAATTCCCCGAACGCCCTGCGTTCGGGTTGGCGATGCCCCCACTTCCCTGAGCCTCCCCCTCACGCTCGCGTTGCTCGCTGGGTAGCTGTCCCGGACTTGCCCGGGGGCAACTATCGTCAGGTGTTGGGGCGGGGGTCGGCTGTGTGCGGCGCGTCTCCTGTGATATAGTGAAGCCGCCGATGAGCCCGTCTCTTCACCAGTCTCCGTCGATCAGCGACGCGTTATCCGATCTGCAGGCCTATCGTGACGGGCAGTTTCGCGAGATCCGGTCCCGTCATCAGGAAGGGACGCCCAGCCCCCAGATTGTGTCAGCCCTGGCCGGATTGGTCGATGAGATCGTCGAAAAAGCCGCCGCGGTCACGCTCCTGGACGCCCCCACCGCGCCGGCGCGCGAAGACGACCTGCCGTGGGCCGTGGTGGCGCTCGGCGGCTACGGCCGCCGGGAATTGAACCCCTATTCCGACGTCGACGTCATGCTACTGGTCCACCCGGACGGGCGGGAGCAGTCGGCACCACGATCGAGCCGGCTGTTCCAGTTGTTGTGGGATTTGAAATACCAGCTCGGCCATTCGCTCCGGACGATCAATGACTGCGTGGCGTTGGCCAAAGCGGATTTGACGGCGCGCACCGCGCTCATGGAATCCCGCTATCTGCTCGGCAGCAGGCCGTTGTTTGATGCGTGTCACCGCCGCCTGGCCGCCGGCTTCCGCCCGAGGGCGTTTGTGGAGGCCAAACGGGAGGAGCGGCGCCGCGATGCGGAGCGGTACGGGTCGACCACCTTTCTGCTGGAACCCAACGTCAAACGGTCGCCGGGGGGGCTGCGCGATCTGCACGCGATCAAATGGATCGCCATGGCGATGACCCGGCGCATCGAGTGGCACGCGCTGGCCAGGGCGCAGTACCTGACCACGGCGGAATGCGATCTGCTCCAACGCCATCAGACCATTCTCTGGCAGATCCGCAATGAAATGCACTTTCATGCCGGACGCGCCAGCGACGTTCTCAGCTTTGACGAACAGCGCCGGCTCGCCGACGTGCTCGGCTATCAGCCGGAGCACCATCTCCTGCCCGTCGAGCAATTCATGCAGTGTTACTACCGGGTCACCGCCGAGGTCCAGGAAATCTGCGACCGGCTGTTCGAGCGCGTCACCCCGGATCCGTTGCCGCATCGACTCGCGGCCCGGTTCCTGGCCCGTACGGTGGGACAATTCATCCTGACTGATCAAACGATCGCGCTGCGTCCGGGTGCGTCCGCGGAGGTGGCCGCTTCGCCCGCGCAGGTGATGGAGCTGTTCGACCTGGCCCATCAATATCGATTGCGGATGTCGGACGAAGCCAGGCAGGCGGCGGTGGCCGCCGTCGAGCAGTTTCCATCATCGTTGTGGCAGACGCCGGAGATCGGCCGGCGGTTTCTGTCCATGCTGGCGTCGCCCGGCCGGCTGGCCGAGACGCTCAGGAGCATGCACCGGGTCCGGTTGCTGGGCCGGTTGCTGCCGGCCTTCGACCATGCAACCGGGTTGATGCAGTTCAATCGGTATCATTCCTACACGGTGGATGAGCACTGCATCCGCGCCGTCGGCGAAGCGGAACGGCTCGCGTCGCAGGATGACCGGCTGGGGACGGCCTATCGTGATGTGAAGCACAAGGCGCTGCTGCATCTGGCGCTGTTGCTGCACGACGTCGGAAAAGGCTATGAGGGGGATCATAGCGTACGGGGTGTGGAATTGGCCGAAGAGGCGGCCGGGTGGCTGGGCCTCTCGATGGAGGAACGGCAGCTGCTCGCCTTCCTGGTCCGTCAGCATCTGCTCATGTCGAATATTGCATTCCGGCGGGATTTGAACGATGAGTCCACCGTCCTGCACTTTGCCAGGCAGATGGCGCAGCCGGAGGCGTTGACGCTGCTTTATCTGCTCACGGCCGCCGATATCCGGGCCGTCGGTCCCGAAATGTGGAACAGCTGGAAGGGCGAGTTGCTGCGTGAATTGTTCGACCGGGCGATGGAGGTGGTGGCGGGTAGCCGGCCGGTGAACGGGGAGCGGGAACGGATGCTCCGCGTCAGGGAGTCGGCGACGGACTTGGCGGACCGTGTGTACGACCGCGAGTGGCTCGACCGTCAGTTTGACGCCATGCCGGCGCGCTACTGGCTGACCACCCCGCCGGAGCTGGTCGTAGAACACCTGGCCGGATTCAAACAACTGGAATCGGAACAGGTTTTCATCACGGCTCATCCGAGGGCCGATCGCGGGACGTATGTCTACACCGTGTTTGCCGGCGAGGCGCTGATTCCCGGCATTTTTTCGAAGATCGCAGGCGTGCTCGCCGCCAAGGGCACGCAAATTCTTGGCGCGCAGGTCTACACCAGGCGGGACAATGTGATCGTGGACCGGTTCGAAGTCCTGGACCCGGATTATAAAGGCACGCCACCGCCGCGACGCATCGCGGCCATCAGCACGGCGATCCGGGACGTGCTCACAGGACGGCTGACCATTCAGGAACTGTTCGTCAAAAGCCGCCGGATTGAACCGCCCGTCGCCCGCCTGGTGCAGTTGCCGACGCAGGTGGAGATCGACAACGACACCTCGGATGAATTTACCATCGTGGACATCTTTGCCGATGACCGGCAGGGGCTGCTTTATGTGATCACGAACGCGCTGTTCGAGGCGGGACTCAGTGTCTCGTCGGCCAAGATTTCCACACGACTGGATCAGATCGCCGACGTGTTTTACCTGACCACGCGGGAAGGCGCCAAGTTGACCGACCCAAATCACATCGCGGAATTGAAGCAACGGCTCATCGCCGCGGTTACGGCCCATCTCGAACACCCCGCCTGATAGATCCGCATGGCGTTGCTTGGCTCGGGGGGAGATAGCGTCTCGGCATTCGAATCAGGGGGAGGTTCCGATTCCTCCCCCTGATGACCCCCATTGGAGGTACGCAGTGTATGGGCGCTGGGGGGAAC
>DATJYI010000011.1:0-7132 GCA_035499635.1 Nitrospiria bacterium
TGTAGAGCGTGGTCCGGACCAGGTCGACCCAAAAATTTCCAATCGTCTCCGCGCTCTTCCGCGCCAGCCCCCGGATCAAGGCAACCAGGACGGCCATGCCGGTCGCGGCCGAGACGAAGTTCTGGACGGTCAGACCGGCCATCTGGGTCAGATAGCTCATCGTCGTCTCGCCGCCGTAGGCCTGCCAGTTCGTGTTGGTGATAAAGCTCGTGGCCGTGTTGAAGGCCAGATCGGCCGAGACGGCGCCGAAGCCCGGCGGATTCAGCGGCAGGGAGCCTTGAAACCGCTGCAAGGCGTACAGAAAGAGAAAACCGGCCGCGCTGAACCAGAGCACCGCCATTCCGTAACTTTTCCACCCCATTTCTTCTTTTTCTCGAATTCCACAGAGCCGGTAGATTCCCCGCTCCGCCGGGCCGAGGAGACGATCCAGCCAGATCGGTTGTCCCTCATAAATCCTGGCCATGTACCATCCCAACGGTTTGGCTAATGCCACCAGGACTACGAGATAAAAACCGATTTGCAGCAAGCCGTTGGTCGTCATGAGAAGATCTCCGGTTTGAGAAGTGCGATCAACAGATAGATCAGCAGTCCCATTGAAAGAATCCCGCCGATAATGTAGAAGCCGGTCATCTTACCTCTCCTTTTTACAGGGGCTCATGAAGCCCCTTCCGCATGTCCTTGAGCCAGCATGGTGCCTCCACCTCGGACTGACATTCTGCGTCAATGAAGCGAGGAGCCACGTAAAAGTCACGACGAAGAGCCATGCCGGGACCAGTATGAGCATATTCATCATTGCCTCCATCATGGCGATCTACAGCCGTTCCAATGCCGTCAACAGCCATGCCGAAACCACGAAGAACAGGCCCGCCACACCGAGCGCAAGCAGATCCATGACCGCCTCCTTATTGTAGGGGCTCGCGTCGCCCCCTCCCAAGCGGGGACAGACTTCAAATCTGTCCCCTTCTTGTGAGCCTCCCCCTCACGCTCGCGTTGCTCGCTGGTAAATGCCACGAGCATGGACGAAAGCATCTCTGTCAAACTGTGGCGATCATAGCACCGGGGGTATCAAAACGGTGTAAAAAGTGAGCCGAAGGCCGAATTCACTTGGCCCCGCAACAGGTTACAGGTGTGGCAGGGGAAGAAAACAGAATTAAATTTTTAACTCAGCCGTGGCGCCAGAGCGCGAGCCGCGCGCGCCATACCCACCGCCGTTCCTCACGACGCTTGTAGCGGGGCGACTGGCGGAACGCGGTGATACTCTTGCGGTACGCGTCCCGTGCCTGCGCCGGATCGCCCATCCGGCGGTAGGTTTCTCCCAACTGATAAAGGCCTTCCACGCTGGAGGTATGAATCTCACCCTGTTGCTTCAGCATCGCCAGCGCGTCGTCATAGCGGCCCATGGTCAGATAATGCTCGCCCAGCCGCAGGTAGGGTTCGCCATATCGAAAGCGGGGATTGATCGCCAGCGCCTGTTCAATTCGTGCCACGCCGTCCCGTTCCCGGCCCGTCTTCAGATAGGCCAGCCCCAGGTAATAATTGGTCTCATCCAGATCGTCCAACCGCTCGATGGCGCGTTCGAGCGGCACGACCGCCTCCTGCGCGCGGCCGTTCAGGACCAACAACCGTCCGAGATCGTTCTGAGCGGAGGCATTGTGGGGGTTTAACGAGACGTCCGACCGCAGCTCCCGAATCTCGCCGGCGACTTTGATCCAACCGACGGCGGAACGGGCGAAGCCCAGGTACTGGAAATCGAACAGCAGATAGAGGGCCAACACCACCAACAGGGCCGTCCATGGGCTGCCGGTCAGCATCGTCAGAAGCGCGAAGAGGAGGAATTTGCCCATGGCTGTCTCATGCAATGTGCCAAAGACATGCCAGCCTGTCAATGCCGCCGCGACCTCCATGGTCACGGGCGCCGCCGCCGGCCTGCGATCCGCCATCCTCCGGAATGAAGTGCCCGAAAGTGGGGTGGGGTCGCCCCGGGCCGTTCGCGACCCATGAGACGCGTCGCCGAACATGTTCCGGACACTTCACGCGACGCAGCCCGGGCGGACGTCCGTGATTGACCTTTTTGAGAGAGATCATGTAAGCTACGTTGATCGAGTTGCGATTCGGACGCGCTCAATCCGGCTGTGGAGAGCAGAATGATCGCATAGGCCGTAGCTCCGATCCAGAAGGTGGATCACATGAATGTTCCCCGCCCCAAATCTGTGCTTCGCCTGGTCCTTATCGGGTTCTTGCTGGTGACGCTGCCCCTCGTGTTTGCGCTTCTGAACGCCACGCTCTACGTGGATCGTCTGGTCGGTCAGGGGCAAAACGCCATTTTACAGGCCGTTCAGGCGACCAAGGAAAGCTCCCTCATGCTGGAGCAGGTGACCGCCATGGAACGCAGCGCCAAACAGTATCTGGTGCTGGGTGACGCGACGTTGTTCAACGTGTATGAAACCACGCACGAGGCGTTTCAGAGTTCGGCGAAGAAACTATTTACGCTGCCGCTGGAAGAAGCCCAGTGGAGGATTTTGAAGGAGTTGGTGGAAAAGGAGCAGGATCTCTTTGTCGTCCTGCGCGACCATCCCTACAATTCCGACGTCAGCGTCGCGGCCGTGTCGGGGTTTGAGAAACTGCGCGACCTGGCGGCGTTCATCGTCGCGGAACGGCGGCGCCTGATCGATCAGGAGGTGGGGAACATGCAGCGCACGGCCGGCTCGGCGATGCACGTGCTGTCGTGGCAGTTGATTGCCGTCGCACCCCTGGTCCTGGGCCTCGCCGTGGTATTTACGGTGCTCATCTCGCGTCCCATCAGACGCATTAACGACGCGATCCGCCGGCTGGGCGACGGCGAGTTCGGAACGCCGATCGCGATCGCCGGCCCGCATGACCTGGAGGATCTCGGCCGACGGCTGGACTGGCTCCGTGTCCGGTTGATCGATCTGGAGGAGCAGAAGAAGAAGTTTCTCGATCATGTGTCGCATGAGCTCAAAACGCCGCTCAGCTCCATTCGTGAAGGCTCGGAGTTGCTGATGGACGAGGTCGCCGGGCCGTTGACCGTCGCGCAGCGGAAGGTGGTCGGTATCCTGCGCGAAAACAGCGTGCACCTGCAGCGGATCATCGAGCAGTTGGTGGATTTCCGGGCCGTGTTGCTGCGCCACGCCGCGTTGTACCTGCGGGAAGTCCGCCTGGACCGTGTCATTGAAAAGGTCGCCGCGGATCATGGATTGGCCATGATGGCCAAAAACATCAAGCTGGAGTTGAGCCTCACCGACCTCTCCGTCACCGGGGATGAGGAGAAAGTCATGGCGATTGTGGACAATCTGCTGTCCAACGCCATCAAATTTACGCCCTACGAAGGGATCGTCAGGGTACGGCTGAGCAACCAGGACAGCCAGGCCGTGATTGAAGTGATCGATTCCGGCCCCGGCATCGCCTTGGACGAGCGGGACAAAGTGTTTGAGCCGTTTTATCAGGGGCGGATCGCGCCGAAGGGCCACGTGAAAGGCACGGGGATCGGCTTGTCGGTCGTGGCGGAATATGTCAAATTGCACAGCGGGACCATCCAGGTCCTCGACCAACAGGCCGGCGCGCGTTTTCGTGTGAGCTTTCCCCTCCAGGCCGGTTAGGGTGAGCCGATGCGTGTACGGGAGGTGCGACGGCTTGCGGTCTACAGCGCCTGTCTGATCTCCGCCGCCGGATGCGCTGGATTCGATTTCACCAGCTTCCGCGCCCACTCCGCGCCGGTTGACGGGAAACAACCGGCGGCCCAAGAGCGCTCGGATGTGGCCGCCCTGCTGCAGTATGCCCGGAGCCTGGATACGCTCAACGATCAAGAACTGCAAGAGGAGTTTTCCCGCGCCCAGCAGGCGGAGACGGAACGTCATCAGCCTGCGGACCGGATTCGGCTGGCCCTGCTGCTTGGCGACCCGCGCGCGACGTTCAAGGATTACGATCGGTCCCTGGCGCTGCTCGATGCGGCCTCCGCCGATCCGGCCGGGCAGGACGACGCTTCCCGGGCGTTGGTGTCATTGCTCTCCTCCATGGTTCGTGAATTCAAACGACAGGGCGAGCAGTACCAAAAGCTGGACGCCAAATACAAAGATGAGAAAAAGCAACGGGAGCTGCTTCAACAGAAACTCGACGAATTGACGACGCTCGAACAGAAGTTGCTCGAACAGGGGACTAAGAAGAGCCCGTGACCGGCTCGCCGCACAAAATTCTCATCGTGGATGACGACACCGATCTGCTGCGGCTGTTGTCCATGCGGTTGTCCTCCGCGGGCTACCACGTGACCGCGGCGGAGAGCGCGGAAAAAGCGCTGGTCCAGCTGGCAGTGATCGCCCCGGATGTCGTGATCACCGACCTGAGGATGACGGGGATGGACGGGATGAGTTTGTTCGAGACCATTCATCGGGACCATCCGGCCCTCCCGGTCATCATCATGACGGCCCACGGGTCAATCCCTCATGCCGTCAAAGCGATGGAGCGCGGCGTCTTTAATTATCTGACCAAGCCGCTTGACGGCAAGGTCCTCCTCAACCACGTCCAGAAGGCCCTGCAGGTGAGCGCGCATCGGCCCGGGAGCGAATCGGGAGAACAGGATCTCGCGTGGCGGAAGGCGATCATCACACGGAGCCCGCAGATGGAGGAGCTGCTGAATCAGGCGCGGCTGATCGCGGCCAGCGAGACCAGCGTCTTCATCCACGGGGAAACCGGGACCGGCAAGGAGCTGCTGGCCAGGGCGATTCATCTGGCCAGCACGCGGTGCCGGAAGCCGTTCACGGCGGTCAATTGCAGCGTCATCCCCGAACAGTTGTTCGAGTCGGAATTGTTCGGCTACCGCAGGGGCGCGTTCACGGGCGCGGTTCGAAACTATCAGGGGCTGTTTCAAGCGACGCACGGCGGGACGTTGTTTCTCGATGAAATCGGCGATCTGCCGGTTCAGTTCCAGCCCAAGCTGCTGCGCGCGCTGCAGGAAAAACAGGTGCGGTCGATCGGCGCGACCGAGTCGACGGTGACCGACGTCCGCATCGTCTCGGCCTCCCACCGCGACCTCGATCAGGAGATGAAAGCCGGCACGTTCAGGGAGGATCTCTATTACCGGCTCAATGTCATGACCCTTGAAGTCCCGCCGTTATCCAAGCGCCGCGAAGACATTCCCCTGCTGGCCGCGCACTTTCTTACCCGCATAGCGGAGGAGAATGACAAGAAAATCGCCGGTTTTTCGCCTGAGGCCATCGAGCTGTTGCTGGCCGCGCCGTGGCCCGGCAATGTGCGTCAACTGCAGAATGTGGTGGAGCACGCGGTGGTGCTGTCCACCAGTCCCGTCATCTCCGAGGCGATGATTCAGGGCGCGCTGCGCGATAAGCCCGAGCCCCTTCAATCGTTGGATGACGCCAGAAATCGTTTCGAGCAGATGTACCTGATCCAGCTGCTTCAGATGACGCAGGGCAACGTCAAACAGGCGGCGGGTCTGGCCAAACGCAATCGGACGGAATTCTACAAGCTCCTGACCCGCCATAAACTTATCCCGTCCCTTTTTCGTTCCGCCTCCGACGCGTAAGTCGTTATTTCCAGACAATCTAACCAACTGGTTTTGCTTAAGAAAACTTGTCTGACTGGTATTGTCGTCGTGATGGCACGACAGATCAGCGGGCATGTGCAATCGATCCAATTGATTTTTAAAAGAAATTATGATGGCACTTAGTTTGCTTAATTTCTGTGATATTCAGACGAAACCCCGGGATCAGATAGATCCAGCAACACACATGACTGCTGGGCAATTCAATCTCTCGCTTATTGGGTATTTCATTCTATAAAACAATGAAGAGCGCCGAACATTGGAATATGGGGAGTGGGGACAATATGAGACAAGAGAGCCAGCTGGTCGGATCCGGTCAGGACACTGCCGGGACGGGTCAGCGTCGCAAGACGTTCGGAAGCAGCGGGCAGACGCGGCTGTTGATGTTGGCCACGAATGATGGCGCGCCGGGTGTAGTCAAAACCGCGACGTTTCACTTTTCGGGATGGGACGAAGCGTCGCAGACCTTTGACGTGCTGGCGGCCGTTGCCGGCATTGTTCAAGAGAACTGTCTGGCGGAGAGTGACGCTGTCGAAGCGGTACAACGGGATTCATGAGCAGGGATCGGATGCGCGGGAGGCCGGGACTCGCACGGCGGCGCCGGCGGCTGCCGGCACGAAATTCAATCATCAGGTACAGAAGCCGCGGCCGATTTGTGCGGCCCGATTGACGACCCGAGGTCCGAATCGGTCTTCCGCAGGCCGGTGGCGCCGGACCCGGGGCGATGGAGGCGATCAGAGATGTCGACCCGAGTGAAAATAGGCGCGTGCATCTTGCTGCTGCTGGTGATGCTCACCGGGCCTGCATGGGCCGCGACGTTCGGCGGAACGCTGATCAAAATTGACGGCCCCGTTTATGTGGTGAAGGACGACCGCAGCGGAATGCAACGGCGGATCGTGAGCAATCAATCCACGGTGAAGGTTGGGGAACTCAAGGAAGGGGCAAAGGTGGAGATCGAAATTGATGATGCGACCGGGTATGCGAAAGTGATCAAATCCAAATAAACATAGTCACCACCCCCCTTCGGTGGCTATGGGGGCCCGACCGGTGTTCTGCCGGCGGGCCCCGTTCGGTGTCTTGGGCGGCTTCCGTGATGGGGTTAATTGATCTTGGTTGTCCGAGGCGCCGTATCATATACTGTCCCGCAATCACGTAAAGCGTCGTACAAACGAGAGGAGTCCACGATGGCTCGAAATCAAGTTGGGCGTGTGTGGCGGATGAGGATGCTTTTCCTGGTCACGGTCGGCGTCGTCTCGGCGGTGTGGACAGGGATGGCGGCGGCACAGGAGGCGCCGGCGGCACAGGGGACGCCGGCGGCGCCGGCAGCACAGTCCGCGGGACGAATGTCGATCGGAGCGGCAACGGGGTTTCATGCCGGGACGGCGGATGGGACGGTCTTCGGTCTGTTTATGGACGGCAGGTATCAGCTTGACCCGCATTTCTCCGTCGGGCCGTTGCTGCAGCTCGGCTTCAGTTCGGATTTCACGCTGGTCGGCCTGTCCGGACAACTCACCTATTCGATGAAGCTGCCGACGCAGCCGCATGTTATCCCTTATCTGC
>DATJYI010000012.1:0-4782 GCA_035499635.1 Nitrospiria bacterium
GATCGGTCCCGTTGCGGTTGCCGCCCTGAATTCTAATTGAATGGCATTGGATGCAGCCGTCCATTTGGGTGTCTTCGGTGCAGGGCGCGGAACTTCCGGTGGAGCAGTTCGTCGGCTGAACGTCGGCGAACGCCGGGGCCGGTTGACTCAGCACCCACGCGCCGACAAGAAAAATTCCCGCCAGAAGAAACAGCCCGATCGTCCGTTTTCGAATGCTCATGGTCGCCCTCGCGTTTCGGCCAAGCCGGAACTCAATGAACCTCGTTGTTCTTCTTAACCATCATGAATTATAAACTCATTGAAACCGAACTGGCCTGGCTGATCAGCCGATCGGCCGCCTGCGCGCTCATCAAGACATCGCTCATCTGGTGCACCGCGTTGACAAATCCATCCAGCAGACTCCGCGCCGTGAGGGTGTCGCCACTCGCCAGGTAGGTATTGATCGTGTTGAGCATTGAAGTGAGGTCGTCAGCTGTGCCAGCGCCAAAAATCTGGCCGGACGAGGCATCAGTGGTCACCTGATCAATAATATTCTGCACGGTCGTGGCCGCCGTGGCCGATACGAGCCATCCTGAAATCAGCAAAAGACTGAATACCGTCATAGCGATAATCCAACGGGTCCTATCCGTGCGAGTCCGGGAGCCGGTCATTTGAGACCTCCTTATGATCACATACCCAGTTTAAAGCTTACGCTCAGTCTCATCAGGCCGACCCCCGTCACCCTTACCGCATTGAGGCGGCACACGCTCAATAATCGCATAAAAGGAAAAAATATTCTATATAGTCCTCTACTCGACTACTATACTGGTAAGACGCTTCGAGCGTTGATTTGTCACATGTTGTAGAATACAAACAAATTCATGAAGTTTTTCAATGAGGTAGACAGGCCAGATGGCCAGGCGCAACCAAATGTTTGGCTCCTTTGGCGCGAAACCCGTCACTATGACCGGCCGGTGGATTATGGAGTTGATCACGGGGCCGGCTCGTTTCGACCAGCTAAAAATCGCCCGATGCGTGGGCGTGCTGAAAACAGATTCGGCCTGAGAACGCCGTTCCAATTGTGCGGCGATTGAGAATTTCGTGCGTAATGCGCTCTTTGAATCTGGTTCGAAATCGGTTGAGCCTGGTTGTAACGGCGGTTTGGGAGATCTTTTGAAGTTGCGCAATTTCGGCCGTCCGTTTGCCTTCAATATAGAAGAGGCGGATGGTTTTCTGCAACTCGGGGCTCGTCACATTCCGGATCAGCGCGGCGATCAACTCCAGCTCCGCGTCAGTCCATTGGGAATCGTGCCCGGTCATCGCCGGCTTGATCACCGTATACTCGCGCAACAATCTGTGATCCGCCTGTTGTTTTCGGAGGAAGGTGAGACTTTTGTTTTTGGCGATTTCCGCGATCCAGGCGATGAAGCGTGAGCGATCCCTCAACCGCGCCAGCTTCAGAAATGCGCTGATGAACGCTTCCTGGCACAGATCATTCGCCTGGTCTTGGTCGCCGTTGCAGTACTTCAAACAGACGTGAAACACATCGGCTTTGTACTTGATGAACAGATACTCAAACGCCTGCTCATCGCCGGCCATCGCCGACTGGATGATGGAATCTTCAGAGCAACCCGCCGGGTCATTTTGGGGAGAGGGACCGGGAAATTCGTCACGCATGGTACCGGGCGCGGACGGGGACACCGGTTCTCCCGCCGGGGAAACCGGGATTGTCTCAGCCGTCACGGTGTGGCCGCACGACGCCACGCCATTGAGGAGTGAAGATGAGTGTCCCTGACGCATCTGCGTCCCTCCGGGCAGATTGACCGGGCCGTTGTCATTCATCGCATATTATCAGGATCATTGTCAATGAGACGGTATACCGAAAACACGAACGATATGGAGTTGAAGCTTTTCAGATAGTTATGATTGATTCGATCCCGCGCTCGCGGAAAGCTTCACCCCCAGCTCCGCCAGACAGAGGCCGGTGGCGGATCTGGGACTGGCGGCGAGATCGGCCGGCCGGCCCTGGGCAACGATCCGGCCTCCCTGCTCGCCCCCTTCGGGGCCCAGGTCGATGATCCAGTCGGCGTTCCGGATCACCTCCAGATTATGCTCGATCACCACCACCGTGTTCCCCTGCTCAACCAGCTGGTCCAGCACCTCCAGGAGTTTCTGGACATCGGCAAAATGCAGGCCGGTCGTCGGCTCGTCGAGGATATACAGCGTTTTGCCCGTCGCCCGACGCGACAGCTCCTTGGACAGCTTCACCCGCTGGGCTTCGCCGCCCGAAAGCGTCGTGGCCGACTGCCCCAGAGCGATATAATCAAGGCCGACGTCGTGCAGCGTCCGCAGCCGGGCTTTCAGATGGGGAATCGGGGCGAAGAAGGCCAGAGCCTGCTCGACCGTCATCGCAAGCACTTCGGCGATGTTCCGTTCTTTATATTGCACCTCCAGCGTCTCCCGGTTGTACCGCGCCCCCTTGCAGACCTCGCAGGTGACGTAGACGTCGGGCAGAAAGTGCATTTCGATCTTGAGGAGCCCTTCCCCCCGGCAGGCCTCGCACCGTCCCCCCTTGACGTTGAAGCTGTACCGGCCCGGCTGATACCCGCGGGCGCGCGAATCGGGCAGCTGGGTGAAGAGCTTCCGAATGTCGTCGAACAACCCGGTGTAGGTGGCCGGGTTCGACCGCGGCGTCCGGCCGATCGGCGACTGGTCGAGGTGGATCACTTTGTCGATCAGCTCCATGCCGTCGATGCCAGAGCAGCGGCCCGGCCCTTGGACTTGCAGCCCCAGCTTCTTCGCCACGTTTTTGTAAAGCACCTCCAGCACCAACGTGCTCTTGCCCGAGCCGGAGACGCCGGTGATGCAGGTGAGGAGGCCGACGGGAACGCGCACGTCGAGCGATTTGAGATTCCGTTCGGCGGCGTCTCTGATGATCAACTGCCCCTTCGGCTTCCGCTCGCGTGCCGGCAGCATGACCGACCGCTCGCCGGAGAGATACTTTCCCGTCATCGACCGGGGGTGGCGGCTGATCTCCTCCGGTGTCCCCTGCGCAACGATCTCACCGCCGTGGATGCCCGCCCCAGGACCCATGTCGATCACGTGATCGGCCGTCAGGATCGTCTCGGCGTCATGCTCGACCACCAGCACCGTGTTGCCCAGATCGCGGAGCCGCTTGAGCGTGGCCAGCAGCCGCCGGTTGTCCCGCTGGTGCAGGCCGATGCTGGGCTCATCTAATATATAGAGCACGCCGACCAGGCTGGAGCCGATCTGGGTCGCCAGCCGGATCCGCTGGGCCTCGCCCCCGGCCAAGGTCGCCGCTGACCGGTCGAGCGTCAGATAATCAACACCCACTTCCAGCAGAAAGCCCAACCGGTCCCGAATCTCTTTGAGCACCCGGTGGCCGATGAACGCTTCCCGTTCAGTGAGTTGCAGCGTCCCGAAGAATTCCGCCGCGTTGCGGAGCGACAGCTGGTTGACGTCGACGATCGACCGTCCGGCGATCTTCACTCCCAGGCTTTCCGGTTTCAGCCGCCCGCCTTCACAGGCCGGGCAGAGGGTGGCGCCCTGGCCTTCTTCATCGCCTCCGACTGTTCCAATCCCCTGACAGTTCGGGCAGGCGCCGTGGGGACTGTTGAATGAGAAGTTTCTCGGCGCAATATCCGGATAGCTGATTCCGCAGTCAACGCAGGCGCGCTGCGTGCTGAGCAGTGACTCGTCCGTTTTTGAACCGCCCGAATCGGTCACGACCACCACCAGCCCGTCGGAGAGGCGCGTGGCCGCCTCCAAGGAATCGGCCAGCCGGTCCATCGACCCCGGCTTGAGGATCAGCCGGTCGACGACGATCTCGATCGAGTGCTGTCTGTGCTTGTCGAGCGTGATCTCCGCGCTCAGATCATACAGCTTGCCGTCGACCCTCGCCCGGACGAAGCCGCTCGCCCTGAGCGCGGCCAGTTCTTTTTTGTATTCGCCCTTCCGTCCCCGGACGATCGGCGCGAGCAGTTGCAGCTTCGTCCCCTGCGGCAGCTCCAAGAGCCGGTCGACCATCTGCTGGATCGTCTGGGCCGTGATCGGCCGGCCGCACTTGTAGCAATGCAGCCGTCCGATCCGAGCGAAAAGCAGGCGGAAATAATCGTAGAGCTCCGTAACCGTCCCGACCGTCGACCGCGGGTTGTGGCTGGTGGTCTTCTGCTCGATCGCGATCGCCGGCGAGAGCCCCTCGATCGACTCGACATCGGGCTTTTCCATCTGCTCGAGGAACTGCCGGGCGTAGGCCGAGAGCGACTCGACGTACCGCCGCTGCCCCTCGGCATAGATCGTGTCGAACGCGAGCGAGGATTTGCCTGAGCCGGAGAGCCCGGTCAGGACGACCAGCTTGTCCCGGGGGATCTCGACATCGAGCGCCTTCAGGTTATGGACCTTGGCGCTCTTGATGATGATTTTCCGGTCGGCCATGATAAGCTTCCATCGTACCATTTGGCATGCAATTGACTCAATGGCGGCAAGGAGCGGCCAGGGGTGGATGCCTCGCGGCCGGGATGAGAGCAGGCCCAGGCCGGGGCCAGTTCGTCGGCACGGAGTCGGCTGCGCTTGCGGTGCTCGCCGCTCCTCGGCTCTCGGCCCTCGCGTCATTGGAACCAAGTGTGGCGCGGGCCTCCGAGACGGCACTCCTCACCGGCCCCAGCCTGGGCCTACCTTGGCGTCGGTTTTTTAATAAGAGTAATAAAAGTGGAGAGGGACACATGATGCGACACGTGTCCCTGTTTTATATAGAATCAAAGAGGAAAAGTGCCAAACTTCATA
>DATJYI010000013.1:0-5061 GCA_035499635.1 Nitrospiria bacterium
TGGTACCTGAATCTCAAGACGGACGAGCTGGAATGGGAGCCGCTGCAGGCGCTCTTCGCGCCGGCCATGAATGCGGGATCACCCACACCGGTGACGCCGGCCGAACCGTCTACTCGGGTGAGAGTCTTTCTGAAACTCGACGCGAGTTCTTTCTCCGCCGCGGGCTGGACGGCGCGTCCGGCCCGCGCCGAGATCGCGATCACGCCGAACGGCACGCGCATCCGGATCGATGAGGCGGGCGTCTGCGGCATTCGACTGTCCGGGAGGGCCATCGTGCAGCCGGCCGATCTAGATTTGAGCGTCAAAGCAACGGCAAATCAACGGTCGCTTGCCCATACTCTGGCCTGCCTGTCGATTCGGGGCCTTCCCGTCACAGGCACATACGATCTGTCGGGCGCCTTCACCTCCCGTGGGGAGGCGCGTGCGTGGCTCGACCACCTTCAGGGAACCGTCTCATTCAATTCCACGGTCGAGATCAAGAGCCATCAGAGCACCACACGCCATACCATCGCGGGCGATGCCGCCTTGACGGCCGGCAGATTGAACATCAATCTGAAATCGGACGGTCTGGAATGGGAACCGCTGCACGCCCTCATCGAGTCGGTGCGGAAACACAGCGAACAGCCGGTTCAGTCAAAACCGATGACGATACAAATCAACTCTGACTACTTTTCCGCACGCGGCTGGACGGCGCGGCCGGTCCGCGCCGAGATTGCGCTCGGTCCGGACGGCACGCGTATCCGGATCGATGAGGCGGTCGTCTGCGCGATCCGTCTGTCCGGCACAGCAACCGTGCAGCCGGCCCAGCTTGAGCTGCATTTCAGGACGACGGCAAGCCGGCAGCCGCTGGCCCCCAGCGTGGACTGCCTGTCCGAACGGAAGCTGCGGATCACCGGCACCTACGATTTATCTGGCGCGTTTACTTCGAGCGGTGAGACCAGCCAATGGCTCGACAACCTTCGGGGGTCGGTGTCGCTGACGGCCCGTGATGGCCGTGTCTATCGTGATATCTCTTTCACGCGCGCCCTGGAATATCTCAATACGACCAATTTGGTCAAGGGGAAGTTCCCAGACCCTGAACGTGAAGGCGTGGCCTATGATTCGATCGTCATAACAGGCGCGATGGCGCACCGCGTGCTCGGGATCTCTCAATTTATTGTCGTCAGCCCGGTCGCGGATGTCACCGGCCGCGGCTCATTCAATCTGGCCGACCAGACGATGGACTCCGTCTATTTGATCGCTCCCTTTCCGAAGGCCGATTCGGTGGTGAAGAATATTCCGATCCTGGGGGACATTCTCGGCAAATCACTCGTGACGATTCCGGTCCGCGTGCGGGGACCATATAAGAATCCGACCGTTACACCTCTGCCGCCAGGACAGGTCGCTGACGATATCGCAAAGATGATGGATCGGATCCTCACCCTCCCGTTCAAGATCATGTCGCCTTTCATCCCTTGACACGGGCCCTAACACGGCCCCTGATCCGGAACGGGACGGCAACAGAGTCCTCGCCGAGGACCGGACGCGATTCAGGCTTCTGGAACGGAATTCACCCACGCCTCCAGCAGCGTGTAGGCGACGGCAAGCACGACCGGACCGACAAAAATACCGATTAAGCCGAAGGCAATGAGACCGCCGACCACGCCCGAGAAGACCAGTAAGAGAGGCAAATCGGCTCCTTTCTTGATCAGAATCGGACGCAGGAAATTATCCATTGTTCCCACCACGACCGTCACGATCAACAGAAACGTGCCCCATCCGGTCGATCCGTTCCAGTAGAGCCAGATCACCGGGAGAATCAGCACCGGAACCGCACCGATCTGGGCCACGGAGAAAAAGAAGATGCCCGCGGTCAGCACGATGGCGAACGGCACGCCCGCCACGGCCAATCCGATACCGCCGAGCACCGCCTGAACCAGCGCGGTGACCACCACACCCAGCGCTACCCCGCGTATGGCCTGTGCCGCCAGCCGTACGGCCGCCTCGCCGTTCGATCCGGCGAGGCGGCTCCCAAAACGAATGGTCTGTTCCGCCACCCGCTCTCCCTTCACGTACAAGATCGCGGCGATCACCACAGTCAATAATGATTCCACAAACACCATACCGAGACCGCCCACCTTGGCCAGGAACCACTTCACCGCCGTGGCGGCGTGGGGGGCGGCCTTGCGGGCCAATTCCGTGGCGTCTTCGGTTGCCAGCTGGTGCCATTGTTCGACGATCGTGTCGCCGACGAGCGGCAGTCTGCCCAACCAATCCGGCGGGGAGGGTAGCGTGAGGCCGGCCAATGATTTCGCCCAGTCGACGATCTGACCGGCGTTGGCCACGAGCGTGCCGACTACGGCAACAAAGGGCACAATCAGGAGGAGGAACAGCAACACCGTCATCGCCACCACCGCCCAACCCCTGCTGCCCCGCAAACGCGCCTGCAGGGCCGTCATCAGGGGCCAGGTCGCCACCACGATCGTCGTGGCCCAGATGACGGAGATCAGAAAGGGCAGCAGGATCCAGAGCGACAACCCGATCAGCATGCCGAGAAAGAGTACGGCCAGAACGATGCGGGTCAGGTCCTGTGAGTCCGGCACGCGCTACTCCTTGCCAGAGGTCCACGAGATCACGAATAACGTGAGTCGTCGCATCATCACCGTTGCAAATGATGTCGTGCTGGCACCATGACAGACGAAGTCACGTTCGCTCTCCCCTCATCGATGCGAACCCGCGAGGAAGCGCCCTCGGGTCAGTCCTTCCGCCAGCTCTTGTCTGGATTGAATGACGTAATGCGCCCCGCCGCTTTCCCGGTGTCGGGGCCGAGATCCTTTTCGAAGACGACGCCTTGCTGGTTGACCAGGAAGCTCATGATGCCGGAGACGCCGTATTTGGCCGGATAAGCCAGGACGGCAAAACCGCCGATCATGACATCCTTGTGCACCAAGTAATCATAGGCGCCGCCCTCAGCGTCCGGCCCCTGCTTGGTCAGCATCCGATAGTAGTAGCCGTGATACGCCGTGCGGGTTCGCGTCTGGGTGCTATACCCCTCCCGGGTCGCTTCTCCGATGAGCGGTCCCAACGGGCTTTCGGGCTCGCCGGGCTTGGTGGGCCAGTAGAGGCCATCCTTCTTCCCCGGGCTGCTGATGAATTTCTGAGCATATTCGAGCAGGCCGTCGCCGTTACGGTCCGCCGAGGCATAGTCGCGCTGGGCGTCGACGATCGCCCGCAGCGTCTGAATCGTCAAGAGCTCGTTTCTGCCGATCCGCCGGTTCAAAATCTCTTCGCGCCCTTGCTCGGGGTCAAACCGCCAGCCGTCATTCGATCCGATGAGGGGAAAGGGGAAAGGATAGTCGTCGTTCCCGACGATCAGGATCGCCCTGGCGTCGCCTTCCTTCTCGAGCGCGTGCTTCTCTTCGTACTCGGCAATGAAATGCGCGACGGCCGCGCGGTCGGCCACCCGATCACCTGAGGAGAGCCATTCTGCCGACGCGTGGCCAAGAATGTCGAGCGCCGCCTGACGGTTTCCGGACTTCAGAGCGTCGATCAATCCCTGAGCGGCCGCCTCGGGCGTGGCGAAACTCTTCGGCGCGCCGGCAGTTGAAACGGCCGGCAGGGCGGACGGGGGCGCCGCGCCGGCCAGGCGGAGGGACAGGCCCGCCGCCACAGCCGCGATCAGAAGCGCAAAGAGAAGTTGTTTACCGACGAAAGCCACCGCCGCCTCTCATGCCGCCGCCGAAGCCGCCCCGGCTGACCGCGCCGCGATTGCTGTAGTCCCGAACCTCCGGCCCCTTCCCGACGCCGTCAAACGCGCCGGGCTGTCGCGTGCCGCCTGTCGGACCCGTGGCCGGCTGTTTCTGCTCGGCACGGCCGCGGAAGTTTTCACGGGCTTCATAGCCCTGCGCCCGTCCCTGTCCGTACCGCTCCTGCACGGACGCGTCGCGATAGGCCACACCCCTCCGGTGCTCGGCGTTGTGATGCCAGTCCGTCTGGCTGATCGTCGTGCGGTTGAATTGATTGTACCTGAGCGGGTTGACTCTGACGGTGTGATTATGCCAGTCGCACCCTCCCCAGATGGCGCCGCCCATGATGATGCCGGCCCCGAACCAGATCCCCGGTCTCCCCGGACGGTAGTCCGGCGGATACCAGTAATAGGGTGGATAGGCCGGATACCACCAGGTCCCGTAGATGGATGCGGGATCGTAGACGGGGATGTAGTAGACCTCCGGCTCGGCCGGTTCAATAATGATGATCGTCTGGTCGCCGCCGCCTTCGGATGTGACGGTCAGTTCCTTAGTGTTCTTGAGATTACCCGCCTCCTGCGCCTTCCTCCGGAGCGCTTGCACCGTGTTCATGACATCTTCCTGCTGGGCCAGGAAGGCGTCGCCCAGTTTCTGCGTCCAGTCGAGCTTCTCATTCATCATCTCGAGCACCTGGGGCACGGAGGTCAGCGATTTCACGCTGGGATCCCAGGGCTGTTTCTGCATTGCCTCCTCCAGCGCCTGCTCCTTGACGTTGGGATTCGCCTTGGACCAGCGCTCGGCCTCGACCACTTCAAGCGGGTACGTGGAGGCCATCAACACCTGCGCGAGCAATGCGTCCGGATAGAGCGCGATCGGGGCAAGGAGTTGGTCGAGTTCTTCCTGTTTGAAACTCTTTCCCCCGGCTTCCGGCGTTTGGGCATCAAGCCAGGGGGCTGACGAATACCACAACATGCCACAAAGCAGGCACCACACCAGCCATGCTCGGGGCAGATGAACCTTCACGGTATTCGCTTCCAACCTACTCCTCGATGGAAAAGGGAAGTTAGTCTATAACAGGCTCATAGGGTTGTCAACCAAACGAACCCGGATGCGTGACACCACATTGCTGGCGGAATCGCCGTGTCACGAACTGCCCTTTATCTTCCGATACCGGCGGATCAGATTGTCGGTCGAGCTGTCATGGCCAAGGACAGGCTCCGACTTACTCTCCAGCTCCGGCACAATCCGCTGCGCCAGCACTTTGCCCAGCTCCACCCCCCACTGGTCAAACGAATCGATATTCCAGATGGCCCCCTGGGTGAAGACGCTGTGCTCG
>DATJYI010000014.1:0-5972 GCA_035499635.1 Nitrospiria bacterium
TGCTGCTGAAGGAGGTCAAGGTCAATGACCTCGCCAGGGAAATGGTCAAATTCATCGAGCCGGAGGCGCGCAAAAAAACCGTGAAGATCAACGCCACTCTCGGAGCCTTGCTGCCGGACGTCCATTGGGACCCTGACCGGATCAAGCAGGTGTTGCTCAATCTGCTCCTCAATGCCATGCAGGCGACCGGACAGGGGGGAGCGATCACGGTGACCACGGAGCATGTGAAAGAGAGCGCCCATGACCAATTTGTGCGCCTCTCGGTGGCCGATACCGGCGTGGGCATTTCGTCCGAACATCTGGAAAAGCTCTTTTCTCCCTTTTTCACCACCAAGGGACGGGAGGGCAGCGGCCTCGGTCTAATGACCTGCCACCACATCGTCGATCAGCACCGGGGCTCGATCGACGTCGAATCGCAGTTGGGGGTGGGCACCACCTTCCGTCTGAATCTTCCCATAGATCCCCGCACCTATGACCGCCGCAAGGCGGAGCGCAAGCGCGTGAAGCCGGAAGAGCTCGTTTTGTAGGCGCCTGTCTCCACCCGGCCCCGCCGCGTCGTGCACGCCTTCCGGCTCGTTCCCTTGCGGACGAGTTTTCGATTTCGCTATAATGACCCGGCCTTTTTCAGGTCGGCGTCGTCGGCCTGGAGAGCGGGAGGGGACGGTGAGCGCAGGGATCAAACGGGCCGACGGCCGGCGGCCGCACGAGTTGCGGCCGGTGAGGATGACGCGCCGGTACATCCGCCACGCCGAAGGCTCCGTGCTGATCGAAATGGGCGAGACAAAGGTGATCTGTACGGCGTCGGTGCAGGAGGGGGTGCCGCCCTTTTTGCGCAATCAGGGACGCGGCTGGGTGACCGGCGAATACGCCATGCTCCCCCGCGCCACGACCGAACGCAACGCGCGCGAATCGATCCGGGGGCGGGTCGGCGGGCGGACGCACGAAATCCAGCGGCTCATCGGCCGGTCGCTGCGGGCCGTCGTTGATTTTGACGCTATGGGTGAACGGACGATCACGCTCGACTGCGACGTGATTCAGGCAGACGGCGGCACGCGCACCGCGGCGATTACCGGCGCGTTTGTCGCCCTGGTCGACGCGTGCGAGCACGGTCGTGCCCGCGGGTGGTGGACGAACCTGCCGGTGCGTGACTATGTGGCGGCCGTCAGCGTCGGGCGGGTCGGCGGGCGGACGCTGCTCGACCTGGCCTACGTAGAGGATTCCACGGCCGATGTTGACATGAATGTGGTGATGACCGGCGGAGGCCGGTTCATCGAAGTGCAGGGCACGGCGGAGAAGACACCCTTTGCGGACAAGGAGTTGCTTGACATGCTGAAGCTGGCCAAGCAGGGTGTCCGGCAATTGATCGGGATGCAGCGTAAACAGGTCGGCAAGGCGATGGGACATGGAGCTGATTCTCTCCACGCGTAATCCGGACAAGCTCCGGGAGATCCGGCAGGGGCTGGCGGGACTGCCGCTGACCCTGCGCGGCGCCGCCGATGTGACCGGCGCGCCGGATGTCGAGGAGGACGGTGCCAGTTATCTGGAAAACGCGAGCAAGAAGGCGCTGGCCCTGGCTCGCTTGACGGGACAATGGGCGCTGGGCGACGACACCGGACTGGAGGTGGAGAGCCTCGGCGGGCAGCCCGGCCTCTACTCAGCCCGGTACGCCGGAGTGGGTGTGAGTTATGCCGAGAACCGGCGGCTGGTTCTCGAACGGCTGGCCGGCCGGTCTAAAGCCGAGCGGGCGGCACGGTTCGTCTGCGTGATGGTGGTGGCCAGGCCCGACGGTGGAATCTACAGCGCCGAGGGGGTCGCTGACGGCTACATCACCGAGCAGGAGGCGGGAACACAGGGGTTCGGATATGATGCGATCTTTTGGGTGCCTTCGGTGGGGAAAACGTTCGCCGAGCTGTCGCTCGAGCAGAAGCAGGCGATCAGCCATCGGGGCCACGCACTGAAACAGATTCGCGCCTATCTGGAGCGGACGCTCAAGGCGAAGGCGGCGTCGGTTGCGGGACAGGGTCGAAGCTGGTGGTAATCACGCAACGATGAACAGGGTGTATACGGCGATGGGGAGCCGCGGGAGGAAAGCGAAAGCGCCGCTTTCCCCTCCGCCGAAGGCGGATGAGCGAGCGCGATTAGCGCAAGCGGATCGACAAACGGGGTGTAGCGCAGCCCGGTAGCGCACCTGCTTTGGGAGCAGGGAGTCCCCAGTTCAAATCTGGGCACCCCGAAAAATTTGTTGTGCAAATTTTTCGTCCCGAGCGGACGCGAGGGACGGTCGATGTTGCTGTCACGTACCACGTGGAGACCAGTGCTCGATCCCGAAACCGCCGAAGGCGGTGAGGGACGGTAGATTTTTCAGTACCGTATGACGCAGGCATTCTCGTGAACTGGTGTGTCTATATCGTTGAGTGTAACGATCGATCATTGTATACGGGAATCACGAACGATCTTGTCAACCGGATCATTGAGCACAACCGGGGCCGTGGCGCCCGGTATACGGCGGGCAAGCGGCCGGTCCGGCTGGTCTACTGGGAACACGCGGCCGACAAGGGGGCGGCGAGCAGAAAAGAGTCGGAAATCAAGGCATGGTCGCGCGAAAAAAAGATGACATTGATCGCAAGGGAAAAAGGATAGAATCGAAGTCCCTCGCGGAAGCCGCTCGGGACAAGCGCCCGTAGCTCAGGGGATAGAGCAGAAGCCTTCTAAGCTTCTGGCCGGAGGTTCGAGTCCTCCCGGGCGCACCAACTGCAGCGTGCGGGAGGGATCAGAGACTAGAGAGCGAGGAGGGTAGGGCGGCCAGTCCCATCCTCCAAGAAAACTCTACGCATAGTGGAATGACGGCGGCCAGGGGCCGAGCGTCGGATTGATGCGCGAGCAACGCGTGCAACCCCGTACGGCGATGGGGGTTGTCAGGGGGAGTTGAGCACACTCCCCCTGACTTGAGCAAGCGTATTTTGCGAGCGGATTAATGGTGAGTGTAGCTCAACGGTCAGAGCACTGGACTGTGGCTCCAGGGGTTGGGGGTTCAATTCCCCTCACTCACCCGCTTTTTCTGCACAGCAGAAAAAGCATCCCGAGTGCGAGCAAGGGACGGTAGATGTTGCGGTCACGTATGCCGCACGTAGGCGAGGGGCTGCTGATTCTTTTGTGACATATGCCGTCCGCGGATGCTGGTTTGAGAGGACCATGACTGAATCGACGAATATTCCGACGCCTGAGCCGACGGGACCAGCCGCGCCCGCTCCGGCGGCCGAACCGGCGCCGGCCCCGGAATCCGGGCCGAAGGCCGGCCCTCCCGCTGCGGCCCCGCCAGTTCAAGCGGCTGTCGCAGGGCCGCCGGCTTCAACTCCGGCCGCCGAGCCGGCCGTCGCTCATTCCGTTGACGGATCGAAGCCCGAGCGCCGCGGCCTGCTGGGCTGGTTGAATTTTTATGCCGAGGATTTGCTGGCGCCGATCAGTAAACCGGGGCGAACGTGCGAGCGTTGCCGCCGGAAGATCTGGCGGGGCTATTTCGTGTCCGCGCCGACCGGCGTGCAGGGCGTGTCCGACATGCAGATCGTCTGCTGGCGGTGCAAGCTGTCGGCGGCGCAGCAGGAGATGGAGGAACTCAGAAGTACAGGGAGAAGGTAGCAAGAGAAAATCATACGCGCATAGCGCTCGGGGTGAAGGCAAAGGGAAAAATTAGCAGCCCCTCGCAGAAATTGCTCGGGGTAAAGCGCCTGTAGCTCAGTGGATAGAGTACTTGGCTTCGAACCAAGGGGTCGGGGGTTCGAATCCCTCCAGGCGCGTATTATTTACATAAGGTGGTCGAAGGGGCTTCGCCATGAGAGGAGGCCTGCGGCGTTATTGATCTTGCGCCTGACGGCGCGTGCATGGTCAAGTCCCTCCTGGCGCGTTTACCCCGAGCGAACGCGAGGGGCCGCAGATGTTGCTCTAACGTATCCGAAGCGACGGATTGCCGATATTGCCGTGCCGTATCGACTCGATGGAAGGCATCTCCTACCGACCTTCATGGCGCTCATCGCACTGATCGCCCTGACCGCCTGCACTGAGGAGCCGTCGAGACCGCCGGTGCCGATGATGCCGTCACCGCCCGGCTTGGCCGAAACGGAGGCGGGCGCAAAGAACAACGTGGGGGTCAGCCATCTGGAGATGCGCCATTACGGAATTTCGGAGGGCTATTTCCGTGATGCGATCGCGCTGCGGCCCGATTTTGCCGAGGCCTGGTTTAATCTTGGCGTGGCGCTCGACGGGATAGGCAAACACGAGCAGGCGACCGAGGCCTTTCGCAAGGCCAAGCAATTTGGTGCCGACAATCCCGCCATCACCGGAAGCGGCATCATCAAGCAACACCTGGGTGGATAGAGAGGATCATGGAGGCGCACGAGCGCATCATTTTCCCCTTGGACGTCGACACGCTTGACGAGGCCGTCCACTATCTGGGCGCGCTCAAACACCGTGTGGGACTGGTCAAAATCGGCTACTCGTTGCTGATCCGGGAGGGGCGTTCGGTCCTGGACCAGCTCCATGAATTGGCCGGCGTCCCCTTGTTTGTCGATTTGAAATTTCATGACATTCCACGGACCGTGCAGCAGGCCGCTTCGGCGTTGGTCGCCGCCTCCGACCATATCCGTTTCCTGACCGTCCACACCTGTGACGGCGAAGCAATCGTGCGCGCCGCCGTGGCCGGGGTCAAGCCCGGCGTCGGCGTGCTGGGTGTGACCGTTCTGACCAGTTTGCCGGCCGGCGACGATGCGGAGAACACCCAGGGCCGCGTGGTGAGCTTGGCCACGCTGGCCCGACGGGCCGGTTGTGAGGGTATCGTTTGCTCCGGCCATGAAGTCCAGGCGGTGAAGGCCGCGCTCGGACGGGAATGCTTGGTCGTGGTGCCGGGAATCCGGCCGGATTGGGCCGAGATCACGCACGACGATCAGCGGCGCGCGATGACGCCGGCGCAGGCGATCGCCGCCGGCGCCGATTATCTGGTGGTCGGCCGGCCCATTGCGGCCGCCAAAGATCCAGCCGGGGCCGCGGAATGGATCAGCGATGAAATTGCCCGGGCGTTTGCCTCCCGGCCGGCGTGATTCGGATGGCAGCGAACCTGTGGTTCCTGTTGTGTTCCCGACGATTGGCTGTGTATAATGCCCCACTCTGTTCCGTGTTCATGAGGAGCGGGGGTGTGTGCGATCAACGGAATTGTCACCCTTGAGACATGGGAAGATTCAGCGTTCGGGGTGAAGCAAAGGGAAAATCAGCAGCCCCTCGCAGAAATCGCTCGTGGTAAAGCAAGGGGAAAAATCATAACCCCTCGCGCACTGCGCTCGGGGTAAAGCGCCTGTAGCTCAGCGGATAGAGCAACGGCCTCCGGAGCCGTGGGTCGGGGGTTCAATTCCCTCCAGGCGCGCCACTTTGCCGTAGGCAATGTGGCCCCGAGCGAACTGTGCGAGGGACGGTTGATGTTCCCTCTGCCTATGGCAGAGGGAACCCGAGCGTGGTGGGCGTGGGATCGCTGATGTCGCAGTAACGTACTCGTAAAAGGGCAATGAGTCTTTATAAGCGATACGACAACATCATAACCCCTCACGCACGGCGTTCGGGGTAAAGAGAAAAATCAGAGCCCCTCGTAGAAGACACTCGGGGTAAAGGGCCGTTAGCTCATCTGGTAGAGCAGCTGACTCTTAATCAGCGGGCGACAGGTTCGAGTCCTGTACGGCCCAGAAATTTCCGCTGATCCTTCCGCCGGTTACCCATCGACCGGTGCCTTCCCTTCCTCATTCACCTCCACAATAAGGTGGCGGGAATGTGACGATACCCTAAACCTTAGCATTTCAATTGTGCCTGTATTGTGCCCGGAATCGAGAGCAAACATTTCATGTTTTCATTTCCTACGGCGAACAGCACGTATATTCTGCCCCTGAAAAGGTGAGCAGGTCATTCTCACTCCGGGAGGATCCTCTTTCACAGTG
>DATJYI010000015.1:0-10956 GCA_035499635.1 Nitrospiria bacterium
CCCCCTGGGCATTCATATGTGGGAGCTGCCGCCCCCACACCCCGGCCCATCGGAGTTACACTCACGCCCGCTATCCCTGTGCATCGCTCCATCGTACAGAGCGCGTCCAATAACCAAGGGGGGACCTCGGGGGGAGATAACGTCTCCCCCCGAATACAATTGACGGGCTGTCAGGGGGAGATAAAGTCTCCCCCTGACTTTAATTGACTCGTTTCTGACCATCTGTTACAGTACGCGCGCAACGATGCGGATGACTCACGAACGCATTCAGACGATGGCGGCCGCCATCGTGCATCGGCTGGTGACCCAGCGCGCCATCAGCGTCCGCAACCCGGAGACGGAATTGGTCGCACGCGTGACCGCACTGATCGAGGCCGAGCTGGCCCTAGAGGATCAACTCAATCGCGACGCGCGCGAACTGCTCAAACAGTACCAGCGGCAGATCGACAGCGGCCAGGTTGATTATCAACGGATGTTCACCATGGTCAAGCGGCAGCTGGCGAAGGAACGGGGAGTGATCCTCTGATGCTCGTGAGCGAGGAAAAGATCACCCATCTCGCGCATCTGGTCTATGAGGGCGTCGGCCGGTTCGACGGTGTTGAATTGATCGCCGACGAAGAGGTTATTCTCAAACAGATCAAACAGGTGCTGTTCGACGAATTCCGCCTGGACGATGACATCGATCAGGCGGTGCGCGCGCGTCTGGCGTCCTATTCCAGAAAAATCGTCGAGGGCAGTGATGAATGGGACGTCCTCTACCGCAAAGGGGTCGAGGAGGAGATGCACAGGCGGCACCGCGGCTAGGGGCGGGCGGGCCATGCGCATCACCATTCTCGGCTCCGGCACCTCCACCGGCGTGCCGGCCATCGGCTGTCGGTGTCCGGTGTGCTCGTCCACGAACCCGAAAAACACGCGCAGTCGTGCTTCAGTCTTCATCCGGCTCAGGCATGCGGGACTGCTGATCGACACGTCCACGGATTTGCGGCTGCAGGCATTGACCTACGGGGTCGACCGAATCGACGCCGTGCTCTACACGCACACTCACGCCGACCATGTCCATGGGATCGACGAGCTGCGAAGCTTCAACTATCTGCAGCAGGCGCCCATCCCGTGCTACGGCAACCGCACGACGATCGCGCAGCTGAAGTCGCGGTTCGGATATGTATTCGCCAACGGGACGGGACCCGGCTACAAGCCGCAGTTGATCCCGTATGAATTGCTTGCGCCCCGTGAGATCGGCGGAGTGCTGGTTGAACCGGTCGACGTGATGCACGGGGAGGACCAGATCTACGGCTACCGGATCGGGCCGATGGCCTACGTGACCGACTGCAGTGCGATTCCCGATGCCTCTCGCGCCCGGTTGCGTGAACTTGCCCTGCTGATCGTGAGCGCAATCCGTTACGACGCGCATCCGACCCATTTCACACTGGCGCAGGCGCTGGCCGTGATCGAGGATGTTCGTCCGCGTCGCGCCGTCCTGACCCATTTGTCGCATGACTTCGAGTACGAGACGGTCAACACACAGCTGCCTGCCGGTGTGGAATTGGCTTATGACGGAATGGTCCTTTCGGTCTAGTCTGATCGGCGCCCTGCTGGTAGGCCTGTGGTGGGGGGGGATGGCCGGCGGGGCGGGCCCGTCCGTCGTGCATGCGGGCGAGCCGCTGCCGCAGGGGCTTGGCGAGGCGCACTGGGGGATGACCGCGGAGGAGTTGGTCGGCCGTCTCGGGGCGCGTCACGTCGAAGGTTCGGATCAGTTCGGTTACGCCGAGCACCTGGAGCGCGATCCCGAGGTCTATGTGGGAACGACCGCCGATGGCAAACGGGTCGAGTACTATCTCTACAACCACGCGCTCTACAAACTCTTTATCATTTATGCCCGCAACCAGCGCGAGCCGGAGCTCTACCAGCGGAAGGTGGCGGAATTGACGGCGCTGTACGGCGCTCCCCAGCACGTCTATGAGGAGTCGGTGTTCGGTCTGACCATTACTCACACCGTGTGGCAGGATGCAGTCACCCGGGTTGATCTTCGTTACGGCGGAGGATTCGTGTTTGAAGTGCACACCGATCGCGTCCGCGCCGCCGCCAAGGACGCAGCGCTCAAGCGCAAGAAATCAATCTGACCATCCGGCCGTTCCCGGCGGGTTTGTCTGCTATACTATACGCAATGCGGCCGGCGTGAAGATGCAGGCGGCCGTCTGAGCGCGAACCATGTCACTCTTTCACCAGATTGAGCGGTTCGGTCACGAATCCGTCACTTTTTTTTCCGATCCGGCCAGCCGGCTCCGAATGATCGTCGCCGTGCACAATACTGTGATGGGCCCCGCCCTGGGCGGCTGCCGGATGTGGCCGTACGCCGGCATCGATGATGCGCTCGAAGATGTGCTGCGGCTGTCCAGGTCCATGACCTACAAAGCCACCATGGCCGCGCTGCCGTTCGGCGGTGGCAAAGCGGTCGTCCTGGGCGATCCCAAGCGGGAAAAAGACGAGGCCCTGCTGTTCGCCATTAGCCATGCGGTCAACGGCCTCGGGGGACGGTATATTGTGGCGGAGGACGTGGGGATGACCGAGGCGGATATGGACGTCATCGGTCGGACGACCCAGTGGGTGGCGGGCCGCACGCCGCCGAACGGCGGGAGCGGCGATCCCTCCGAAGCGACGGCCGTCGGCGTGTTTGAGGGGATGAAAAGCTGCCTGGAGCAGCTCGGCGATGAGCCGACCGTTCGCGGCCGGACAGTCGCGATTCAGGGGATGGGAAAGGTCGGCTACCATCTGGCCCGGATGGCGGCGGCGGAGGGCGCCAAACTCTTCATCTCCGACATCGATTCGTCGCGCTTGGAACGCGCGGTGACCGAGCTGGGCGCCCATTCCGTGATGCCAGCCGCGATTTTGTCGGTGCCGTGCGATATTGTGGCCCCGTGCGCGCTGGGCGGCGTGCTGAACGAGAAAACGATCCCGTCTCTGAACTGCCGGATCGTGGCCGGCTCGGCCAACAACCAGCTGGCGACCGATGTGGACGGCGACGCGCTGTTCAGCCGGGGGATTCTCTACGCGCCCGACTATGTCATCAACGCCGGCGGACTGATCAACCTGTCGTTCGAGCAGGGTGCTCCCGGAGGGTACAACCGCGAACGCGCCATGGTCAGGGTGCGGGAGATCGCCGCGACCCTGACGCAATTGTTTCAGCGCTCGCGCGCCGAATCGGCGCCGCCGTTCCGGGTGGCCGACCGGATGGTGGAAGAACAGCTGGCTGAATCGGGGGCGAAACAGATTCAGACTGAAAGTGGCTGAGGCGCGGATGCGGAATTCTTCCTGGTGGACAGGAGCGGGGACGTCCCCGTACGGTGACAGGAGGAGCAAATGAAGCGTCGTGCCCGTTCGTCGCGAAACGCCCGCCGGCGCGTCGCACGCCCCGGTCCGAAGGCCCGCAGCTGGCTGCGTCGTGACCGCCGGGCGCTCTCCCCTTCACTGACCCGCGTCTATCCATTGGTGGTTGCCAGGGCCTCCGGTGCGACCGTCACCGACGTGGACGGCCGTCGCTATCTGGATTTCACATCGGGCATCGCCGTGACCGGCACGGGACATTGCCACCCGGATGTTGTTGACGCCATCACACGCCAGGCTCGTACGCTGATTCACATGTCGGGGACCGATTTTTATTACCCGTCTGAAATCCGGCTGGCCGAGCGGTTGATCGAGCTGGCGCCCGGCCGGAGAGCCAAGCAATGTTTTCTGGCCAATTCGGGGACGGAGTCGACCGAGGCGGCGATGAAGCTGGCCCGGTATGCCACGGGCCGTCCCTATTTTGTCGCGTTTCTCGGCGGGTTTCACGGCCGCACGTACGGAGCCATGTCATTGTCGGCGAGCAAGCCGGTTCACAAACAGGGGTTTGGCCCCTTGGTGCCCGGTGTGGTGCATGTGCCATACGCCGACTGCTACCGCTGCCCTTACGGACTGACGCCGGACCGGTGCAACTTGTATTGCGTCAGTGTAATCGAGGATGAGGTGTTCCGGCGCACCGTACCCGCAGAGGAGGTGGCGGCCATCGTGGTCGAACCAATCCAGGGCGAGGGGGGGTATGTGGTTCCGCCTGACGGCTACCTGACAGCACTGCAAGCGCTCGCCCGAAAATATGGCATCCTGTTGATGGTGGATGAGATACAAACGGGCATGGGGAGGACGGGGCGGATGTGGGGCTGCGACCACGATGGCGTCGAACCCGATCTGATGATGGCGGCCAAGGGAATTGCTTCCGGTCTGCCCTTGGGCGCGATGATCGCCGATGCGCGGTTGATGTGTTGGCCGTCCGGCGCCCACGCCAACACCTTCGGCGGCAATCCGGTCGCCTGTGAGGCGGCGCTCGTCACGCTGCGGCTGCTGATGGGCGGGTTGATCGAACGGGCGGCCGCGGTCGGACGGCATCTGCTCGACCGCTGCCGGGAATTGCAGGCGCGTCATCGGCTGGTTGGAGATGTCCGCGGGCGGGGGTTGATGATCGGCGTGGAGCTGGTCACCGACCGTGAGAGAAAAACACCGGCGGTCAGGGAACGGGACCGGGTGATCGAGTGTTGTTTTCAACGCGGATTGCTCCTGCTGGGCTGCGGTCGCAGCGTGCTTCGCCTGGTTCCGCCGTTGATCATCACCCGACGTCAAGCGGACAATGCGGTCTCATTGCTGGACGAGGTGATCGGAGACGTCGAGCGGCGCTCCACGGCCGCCTGACCGGTGTTGAAGGCCAGGCGGCGCTAGGGTCCACAGTTCCCCGTGGACGAGGCGGACGCGGCGGCTTCGGGCCGGTCGAGGAGACTACGAACCAGCGCCAGCAATTCGCCGACCTGAAATGGTTTGAGCAGGCAGGCGTCGGCGTGCATGTAATGCCGCCAGTCGCGGCACAATTCCCCCCGCATGACGGTGAAGACGATGATGGGGAGTTGCGACCACGCCGGCGTGGACCGGATACGGTCGCAGACGATCGTCCCGTCCATTTCGGGCATCACGAGGTCCAGGACGACCAGATCGACCGGCTCCCTGCGCAGCGTCTCCAGCGCCGCGGAGCCTGAAGGGGCTTCGATAATCCGGTAGCCCTGGTTTTTGAGCACATAGCGGACGGACCGCCGCACGTTCGTGTCGTCGTCGACCAACAGGATTGTCTGCATTGCCCTCCTCCAAAGACGGACAGCCCATCTTCTTGACCGATAAGATAAGAAGATGGGCTGTCGGTTCCACTTCGGCAGCGCTTCCATCCTGCGGCTTGCGCCTCAGGATAAGTCGCTTTGCGCCCCCGCCTTACGACGGGTTTGCTCTTATCGGTGGAAATCTCGTGCTATGAAGGCCCGTTGGGCCGTTGTCTGTCTCGCTGGCAGAGAAATGAAGCAAGCGCCATGCCATTGCCGGCCTCTTGAAAAATCGGCGGTTTCCCGCGTTGACCGGGACGACCGCAGTACAAGAATGTACGGTAGGGAGGTATTCTCCCTATTTATACCCCCATATTATTTGGGCTATATAACTTTAGTACATTGGGGCGTGTTGCTGGGGCGGTGCCGATTCGACGGTGGAGGAGCCAGGCTCGACAGGAGTCGGCCGGGGTTCGTCCGCGTTGATCGATGACGCAGCGGATGGAGAAGAAGGAGGGGGCGGTAGAGCCGTATCGGATGGAGAGGTGGCCGGCTCCTCCTCTTCGTCCGGCGGCAACGGCGGCAGTTCGGGTGGGGCAATCGGCGGCGCCTGTTCGGACAGCTGCCGTTCCAAATAACCCCGGATCGTCGACGCGCGCGAAACGACCGGCCGCGCGCGGGGATGCGCTTCATAGCGCAGCGGCGACGGCAAAATGGCGGCCATCCAGGCGGCCTCGTCAATTGTCAGATCGGAAGCGGGTTTCCCAAAATAGTGCTGGGCCGCCGCCTCTGCACCGTAGACGCCCCTTCCCCATTCCACGACATTCAGATACAATTCGAGCAAGCGGGCCTTGCTCAGATGCTGTTCCATCCGCAGGGCAATCAACGCTTCGGTTGCCTTGCGCCAGATGGTTTTTCGCGGCTCGAGGTAGAGATTTTTTGCTAGTTGCTGCGTGATCGTGCTGCCGCCGTGAGAGAAGCGGTGCCGATGCCAATCTCGCTGCATGGCGCTCCACGTGGCCTCCCAGTCAATGCCCTTGTGGTGGTAGAAATTGGAGTCCTCGGCGATCACGACGGCGCGCCGCAGGGCGGGGGCGATGCGGGAGAGGGGCTCCCAGGCGATGGCGCCGGTCGGGCCACCTTTCGCCGTTCTGTACCGCATCATCGCCGTCCGATGCGGATTCGTGTGAGCGAATTCCGAGCCGTCCGGGAGGGTCGTGTACCACGTGACCCCCACGATTGCCGTACCAGCCAGCAGCAAGCCGGCCCCTTTCAAAAGAAGTCGACGCACGCCGGATCAGGGGCGGCGACGCGAGCCGGATGCGCGCGCCGACGAGGAGCTTGCCGTTAATCTTAGAAACGCCATGTACAGCACGCAGACCGCCAGCGCCAGCCCGACGAACCACAGGAGCCGTTCCTTGAGCACGATGAGCATCTGGTCAGGATTCTCCAGCAATTGGGGCTGATCGCCCAAGACGTGCACCCCGAACCAGGACAACACGGCGCACCACAGCGCCGAACCGAGGAGTGTCATGACGCTGTAGTATTGGAAATCCATCCGGACAATCCCGGCCGGGATCCCGATCAGGTGGCGGATGACGGGCAAGAGGCGAGCGAACAGCACCCCGCCCGCTTCATAGCGTTGCAACCATCGTTCGGCCTTCAACAACTTGGATTCGGGGATGAAGAAGTAGCGTCCGTAACGGACCACCAGCGGCCGGCCCAGCCACCTGGCCGCCCAGTACATCACGGCCGCCCCCAGATAACTGCCGAGCGTGCCGGCCAGCACCACGCCCCAGAGCGCGTAGTGGCCCTGCGCCGCCCAGTAGGCCGCGGGCGGGATCACCAGTTCGCTCGGCACGGGGATGATCGAGCTTTCCATGGCCATCAGCGCCACGATGCCCGCGTAGCCCCAATCGTGAAGCCATTGAAACCAGAGCACGATGAGATCGTGCATTGTACTCGGCATGGTGTTCTGATGCTACAGAAAGTCCGGCGCGGACGCAACCGGAAATGTGAACCCCGGGCACGCAACGGCCGGGAAGAGCGGGCGCTCCACCCGGCCGGACAGCCGCGTAGATGCCGCCGATTACTTGCGGCGGCGGAAAGATTTATCGTTAGTGAGGGAAAAACCAAATGACGCAAGCATCCCCACAACGCCTAAGAGCGCGCTTGCGGCCAGCACCAGATTACCCCAGTCTGTCTGTCCCATGGCGTTCTCCTCCTGTGTGGCGTGCCCTGCATCTCCGGCCCAGGAGCGATCCGAAGCCACGGGCTGACTTGCCCCGACACCACGGCCCTCCCTGACCACGCCTCGGGGCCGACTCTGAGACACAGTCGGCGGCCGTCCCGTCAGTCCGCCACGCGGTGTCCAGGCGGGTGCCGGTTGACGGCCGTGCGCCCCATTCGTCCGGCATGGGCGGCCTTTCACGAGCGATGACGCTGTCAAGGCTCAGTGTAACAACCGGGGCCGGGGTGTCAAGGCCGAAGGCTACTCTTTGTCGATCTGGGCCCGTTGGAGTGTGCCGGAAAAATCTCGATAAATGACCTTCCATTTGGTGTACAGATCCAACGCCCCCCCGCGGCCACCCGCCTCCCTCGGGCCGCTGCCGGTTGCCTTGGTTCCGCCGAAGGGCAACTGAATCTCCGCGCCGATGGTTGAGGCGTTGATGTAGACCAGGCCGGTGTCCAAATCCCGTTCGGCCCTGGCGGAGGCGTTGACGTCACTCGTGTAGATCGAGGCCGAGAGGCCGTAGACCGTGTCATTGGCCAGCGCAATGGCCTCGTCCTGGGTCCGGACTTTGAACAGACAGGCGACCGGTCCGAAAATCTCTTCCCGGGCGATCCGCATCGCCGGTTTGACGTCGATGAAGATCGTCGGCTCGATGAACCACCCCAGTTTGCATGCGCCCTTGGTTAAAGGACGGCCCCCCCGCAGCAGCGTGGCGCCTTCCTTCTGGCCGACGGCGATGTACTCGAGCACGCGCTCGTATTGCGCTTTTGAGACGATCGGCCCCATCTGCGTGGAGGGCTTCAACCCGTCTCCGACATTCAGCCGGCCGGCCGCTTTGGTAAAGCGGGCGACGAACCAGTCGTAGGCCGGCGCCTGGACGATGATCCGGCTGGCGGCTGTACAGCGCTGGCCGCTGGTGCCGAACGCGCCCCAGATCGCGCCGTCAACCGCCAAATCGAGATCGGCGTCGGCCATGACGATGATGACGTTTTTTCCTCCCGTCTCGGTTGAAAAGGTTTTGTGTGTCGTGGCGGCAAGCGCCTCGACCCGCCGCCCGGTCTCGGCGGAGCCGGTGAACGAGATCCCATCGACCCCGGGGTGCTTGACCAACGCTTCGCCCGCCTTGCCGAACCCGTGAACCAGATTCACCACCCCGGGCGGCATTCCGGCCTCTTCCAGCAGCTCGATCATCTTCGTGGCGCAGGCCGGCGTCTCCTCGGCCGGTTTGAGCACCACCGTGTTGCCGGCGACCAGGGCGGGAAAGAGCTTCCAGGCCGGAATCGCCGTCGGAAAATTCCACGGCGTGATGCAGCCGAAGACGCCGACCGGCACCCGGATCGATTTGGCGTCTTTGTTGGGCAGTTCGGAGGGCACCGATTCTCCGGAGAGCCGCCGCCCCTCCCCGGCCATGTAATACGCCATGTCGATTGCCTCCTGCACATCGCCCAGCGCCTCGGGCAGGATCTTGCCCATTTCGCGGGTCACCAGCTTGCCCAAGGCCGCCTTGCGGCGGGTGAGCAGTTCGGCGACTCTGAACAGCATTTCGCCGCGCCGCGGCGCCGGGATGCGCGACCAGGCCGGGTAAGCCGCGCGGGCGGCCTTGACCGCGTCGTCGACATCGGTCATCGTCGAATCGGGCGCGACGGCGACCGTTTCACTCTTGTCTGCGGGATTGAGGCTGACGAAGGTGCGATCCGAGTGGCTGTCGACCCACCGGCCATTGATGAAATTTTGCACGCGCTCGGCCATACGCAAATCCTACTCCATTTTACAGGAGCGGGCAACCGGCCGATGCGCCATGGCGGGACAGGACGCCCGTCATGATGAGTTAAGGCCGCAGGGAGTCTAGGTGATCCGCGAACGCACGCGATAGTCGACGTTGTCCAGCACCCATTTCCACAACCGGTGCTGCGCCGCAGGATCGGCCGCCGGATCCACCTGTTGAGTCCACCCCGCCATCACGCCGGCGTCGACAGTCCAAAGCCGCACCCGCTGCCGGGGGACCTCAGTGCGCCAGTACTGCCCGACCTTCGGGTCGACGTAGGCGAGGCGCAGGGTCAGGTTCCTGGACAGATACTCCATGGGGCCGAGATTGATCGCGGCGTAGCGTGCTTTGGGATCCTTCTGTCCATGCGACGCGATGTCCGGCACCCCGTCGGTGACGATAAGGATCGTGATGGGAGCGAGGGTCAGATTGCGCTCCTGCGTGATCCGGCCCACTTCCTGGAAAAACGAGTTGAAATCGGTCAGCGTGTCGGTCGGAGGGAACCACTCCGTCAGGGCCGCTTGAATCTCCGGGATCTGCTTGCCTTCGAAATCGTTGATCGGGTGAAAGGTCTTGGGCTCGTTGACCGACCGGCCGCCGACCGAGCCGACGAACAGCTCGCGCGGCTTGCTCAGGCCGTCGAGCTCGTGCATGTGCCCATAGATGTAATGCGCGAGGAAATCGATCGCGTCCTTGTAACGGCCCGAATGTTCAAAGGACCCGCTGGCGTCGACGCCGATAAACAGCGCCATGCGCGGCGTGTCGTGCGTGGGCTGAATCACGCAGGCCGGCCCCGCCGCCGAAAAGATCAGCAGCGCCGCGATGCCGAACCAGCGGATGACCGCCCGGCGGCTCACAGCTCCACCTTCTTCGCGTGCATGTGCACGCCGGACAGCAGCTCCCGAGTTTCCATGACCTCCTTCAGGCTTTTAAACGGCAGGCTGAAGGCCGGCGAGGCGGCCACGAGGATCATGGCGAAGTTGATGACGGCCGCCAGCACGTGGAGCACAGGGAGGCAGAGATAATCGAGGAATTCGTCGCTCTTTTGATGGAGCCAGGTCACTTCACGCTTGAAGTCCTGCACGGGCGTGCGCCACCAGTTTACCTGTTCGGCGGAGAGGACGGCAGCCTGCTGCTCCTCAGCCTGCTGCAGCGGCCGGCGGGAGATGAACGCCAGCAACGGCGCGGTTCCGAACTGCCCGAAGAGGAACCAGGTCATTCCCCTGATGCCGATCCAGCCAAAGGTTGCGAACGTCAACGTGGACCAGAGTCCCATCCTGAACTGACCGCCCGTTTGCTGCGCGATCCACGGTGTGATCGCGTCCACCAGCTCGCGATAAAGGAACATGACCTCGAAAAACATCACGAACAGCTCGACAAGCACCATCTGAACAAGGAACTTGTATTGGCGCTGCCGGATGGCCTCCATCAACGCCTGAATGCAGGCGAAGCTGCCCAGAATCAAGACCAGCAGGAAGAGGAACAGGAACGAACCGGCGTAGGGGGAGACCTCCACGCCCACCAGATCCGCCAGCACTTCGGAGACGGTGGGGTAGAGCGTGTAGGTGAAGATGATCGCTTCCAGCGCGCCCCAGAACAGCAACAGCAGGAACGCGACCCAGGGCACGCCCGGCTGGAAATAGCTCTTGGTCATTTTCCCGGTGAGCGTGAACGGGGCGAGGATGAGCTGCCGTCCGATCTCGGCCAGCAGTTTGAACATCAACCGCACCAGCGTCAAGAGCCACCCGACCGCCACGAACAGCACGCGAAACAGGCCGACCCAGTAGAGCCAGACGGCCCGGCCGGCGTCCCACCAGGCGATGAGCAGTGCCTTCAGAAACGACACG
>DATJYI010000016.1:0-6599 GCA_035499635.1 Nitrospiria bacterium
TCCGCCTTTCGATTCGCACAGCGTCCGTCGCCCATCCTACGTGATCCGGCGCATGCCGTCAATGCGACAGACGAATGACGGAAATTCCAGAGTTATTTTTGCACGGATCTCCACATCTCATGAAAAAAATCCTGGGGTACACTGTGGCCAATAGGAGAACTATGCCGGCTCGGGGTGTGGGGGCAACGGAGGACCCGTCAACGCATCTTCCGCACGGGCCCCCACATCAAATATCAGCGACGCGGGACTCTTGCGATAGACTTTTTAGCAGCCTGCTAGGCATCGGCGAGCGATTCCGCCCGCTTGGCCAGCCGCTTGCGTTCGTTCTCATCCAGCACCCGCTTGCGCAGGCGGATCGAGGCGGGCGTCACCTCCACCAACTCGTCATCGGCGATGAATTCGATCGCCCGCTCCAGCGTCATCTGCCGGGGCGGCGTCAAGATCACGTTCTCGTCGCTGCCGGCGGCCCGGATGTTGGTGAGCTTCTTGGATTTCATGGGATTGACGACCAGATCGTTCTCCCGCGAATGCTGGCCGATGATCATGCCGGCGTACACCTTCACGCCGGGTCCGACGAACAGCTCGCCGCGTTCCTGCAGGTTGAAGAGGGCGTAGGCGACCGTCTCGCCCGCCTCCATGGCGATCAGCGCGCCGCGCGTGCGCGTCGGGATTTCCCCCTTGTAGGGACCGTAGCCGTCAAACAGATGGTGGATGATGCCGGTGCCCTTGGTGTCGGAGATGAACTCCGAGTGAAAGCCGATCAGTCCGCGGGCCGGCACGCGGTATTCCAGCCGCACCCGGCCGTCACCGCCGACCTGGTGATTGAGCAACTCCGCTTTGCGCCGGCCCAACCGTTCGATGACCACCCCCTGGTGGATCTCTTCCACATCGAGCAGGAGCAGTTCGTACGGCTCCAACGTCCGATCCCCCTCCTGCTTGAGGATCACCCGCGGCTTCGAGACGGCCAACTCGTAGCCCTCCCGCCGCATGTTTTCGATCAGGATCGCCAGGTGCAGCTCGCCCCGGCCCGCGACGATGAAGCGGTCGCCTCCCTCGGTCTCCTCCACCTTGAGCGCCACGTTGGTGCGCAGCTCCCGCAGCAGCCGGTCGCGCAAATGGCGGCTGGTGACGAACCGCCCCTCCGTGCCCGCCAGCGGCGATGCGTTGACCATGAACTCCATGGTCAGCGTCGGCTCGCCGATCTCGATCGAAGGCAGCGGACGCGGCTCATTGGCGTCGGCGATCGTCTCGCCGATTTCCACCTCCTCCAACCCGGCCAGGGCCACCACCTCCCCCGTGCCGGCTTCCTCCAATTCGATCCGGCTCAGGCCGTGAAATCCCAGCAATTTGGTGACGCGGCCGGGCTCGGACGTCCCGTTGCGCTTGAGCCGGACGATGGCGTCGCCCATTTTCAGGCGGCCGTTCGACAGCTTGCCGATGGCGAGCCGGCCGACATAGGAATCGTAGTCGATTGATGTGACCAGCAGTTGCAGCGGCGCCGCCGGCGAACCAGACGGCGGCGGCACATGCGACAGAATGGCGTCAAACAGGGGCGACAGGTCCGTTCTGGGGTCATCCAGTTTCCGCACGGCGTATCCGAGCTTGGCCGAGGCATACAGAATCGGAAAATCGAGCTGGCGGTCGGAGGCGCCGAGTTGCACGAAGAGGTCAAAGGTCCGGTTCACCGCGTCATCGGGCCGGGCGCCGGGCCGGTCGATTTTATTGATGACGACAATCGGGCAATGGCCCAGGCGAAGCGAGCGGGAGAGGACGAATTTCGTTTGCGGCATCGGACCGTCGACCGCGTCGACCACGAGCAGCACGCTGTCAACCATGTTCAGGGTCCGCTCAACCTCGCCGCTGAAATCGGCGTGGCCGGGTGTGTCAATGATGTTGATCCGGACGTTGCGGTAGGTGAGGGCCGTGTTCTTGGCCAGAATCGTGATCCCCCGCTCCCGCTCCAGGTCGTTGGAATCCATCACCCGCTCCTGGATCTGCTCGTTCGACCGGAAGGTGCCACTTTGGCGCAGCAGGCCGTCGACCAGCGTCGTCTTGCCGTGGTCCACGTGGGCGATGATGGCGATGTTGCGGATCGCCGTTTGCGTCAGTACGGTCATTATAATGAGCCTTGCGCCACAAAAAATGAGCCCCGGTCCGGGGGCTCAGTTCAATCTCTATGATACCGTCTGGACCGCCGTACGTCAACCATCCCGACGGGTTCACCGACCCGTCTTGATTTTCAAGGCCGGCGACGTTATGCTGGGGCACCTCATTTCCGGAGTGAGCCATGCCGGCATCCAGGCTGCTCGTCATCGTGCTGATTGCCTCTGCGACGCTCCCCGCTTTTGCAGGCCAGCTGTATAAATGGACCGATCCCAACGGAATCGTTCATTATTCTGACTCGCCCGTCACCGGACAGCCGGCCCTCCAGCTGGACAGCCCCGATTCAAACGGGAACGCCGCGCGACAAAACCCGAAGAACTCCCCGCCCGGTTCAGCCGCCGTCCCCGCCCCGTCCCCCGGCGCAGAACCCCCGTCGGCATCGGGCCCGAAGCAGTACGAAATTCCCTATGTCCCCAACGAAGGATCGGCAAAGCGCATCATTGTGAAGGCAACCTTCAACGGCACGACCACCGCGTCGATCGCCATCGATACCGGCTCGCCTGACACCGTGATCTCATTTGATCTGGCCAAACGGCTTGGCCTGCTCAGTCCGGATGCAGCCCAACTGTGGACGATCGCCGGAGGAATCGGCGGCGAGGTGCCCGCCCTGTCGACGATCATCGACACGATCAGCATCGGCGGGGCCGAGCAGCGGTTTTTTGTGACGACGGTGACCGACTCGCTCTCCTCCGCCTTCGACGGGGTGGTCGGCATGGATTTTCTCGTCTCCTACTCGACCCGTGTCGATCCCACACGACACCTGCTCATTCTTCAGGAACTGCCTCCGGGGGCCGAACGCTATGGTGGACACGATGAAGACTGGTGGCGGTCACAGTTTCGAAGTCTGGCGTTCGTGAGAAAGCAGTGGAAAGAGGCCGGCCCGCGGTACGAGGAGGAAATCAGCCGTTCGGGGATCGAGCCGATCGAAGCCAAAGAGGTGGAGAAGTTCGACGACCAGCAATATGAAGAAGCCGACAAAATGTTTGACACACTCAATCATTACGCCAGCGAGCTGTCAGTCCCGATGTCGTGGCGGGCCTTCTAGCAGAATGTTGAAAAACGTGTTCTCCTGGCAGGCCGGTCAAAAAGCTCCAGCTGCAAGGCCGCAGACTCCGAGGGAACCGGAGCGTACTGTTGTCGTACGTGAGGATTACCGAGGGGCCGAGTACGCCGCAGGTGGACTTTTTCACCGGCCTGCTAGGCCGGCCTTACTCCACATGCCCCCCATGTTGCAGCAGCAGCTCCAGCACGCTCCGTTTTTCCCGTTCAAGCCGATCGGCTGAGCTGGCCTCCATCACCAGCTTGGCGACAGGTTCGGTGTTGGAGGTCCGGAGATTCATCCACCAGTCCGCATACCGGACGGTCACGCCATCCAGTTCGTTGATGTCGGCGTCATGGTAGCGCTGTTTCACACGCTCCACCAACCGCCCCGGATCATCGGCAAGAATCCGGAGTTCCCCGCTGCCGGCGTACCGCTCCAGCGGGCGCAGCAGCGCAGAGAGCGTCCGGCCGCTGCGGACCAGATAGGCCATCAATTTCAAGGCGGCAAACAGCGCGTCATCCACGCAAAAATGCTCCTTATACAAGATGTGGCCGGAGAGATCTCCCGCCAGCAGCCCGTCGGCGTGCTGATGCAGCGCCTCCTTGTAAAAGGGGGTTCCAACCCGCAGCGTGACCGGCACGCCGCCCTGTGCCTCGATCTCCTCCCCCACCGCCCGGCTGAACCGCAGATCATAGAAGATCCTGCCCTTTTTCATCGCTAGTTCCTGACGCGAGAGCAGGACGAAGATCCGGTCAATCGGCGCGATCTCACCCTCTTCATCGACAAAGACGACCCGGTCGGCGTCGCCGTCGAACATGACGCCCAGGTCGGCCCGATGCTGCCGCACGGCCAGTTTCAGTTCGCGGAGGTTTTCCGACCGCAAGGTATCACAACCGTGGTGGGGAAAATTGCCGTCAGGGACGTGATGCAACAGTGTCGTCTCCACACCCAGCCGTTCAAAGACGCCCAGCGGCAGGCCGCCGACGCCGTTGGAGCAGTCGATCACCGCTGACAGCGCCCCCAGCGCCGCTTGCTGAAACATCCCGACCAGCCTCTCCTGATAGGCCTGGAGCATCGGCGTGACCAGCACGTGGCCGCGGCGGCCGTGGTCGGCAAACCGCCCGGCCGCAACCAAGGCCTCCACCGCCTCGAGCCCCCGTCCGTAGTAGATCTGGCGGGCCGTGGGATCGACCAGCTTGATGCCGTTGTACTCTTTCGGATTGTGCGAGGCGGTGATCATCATGCCGTGACGGCGGTGCATCGCGACGGCAACATTCAGGATCGGCGTGGTGACGACGCCGACATCCCGGACGGTGACGCCGCTCTCAATCAGTCCGGCGATCACGGCCTCCGCCAGCGCGGGCGAGGAGAGACGGGCGTCACGTCCAACGAGCACTTCCTCCGCGCGGCTCCACTCTGCGAACGCCCGCGCCGTCTTCCAGGCGAGATCGGGATTCACCTGATCGGGCACCGTGCCGCGTATGTCGTACGCTTTGAAAGCGGGGATTCTTGCGGCCGCTTCAGGTTGCAGTGTCCCTTCCGTCATCGCCTGTCGCCTACCGGCCTTCCATGAACCGATGCACTTTCATCATGCACTTGTCCATCACCACCTGAAGCCCGGCCTTCCGCGCCCGTGCAGCCGCCTCATTGTTGACGATCCCCTCCTGCATCCAAACCGCCTTGGCGCCGATGGCGATCGCCTCGTCAACGATGGGGGGAACGTCCTTGGGAGGGCGGAAAATATCGACAATATCGATCGGCGATGTAATCTCTTTGAGCGAACCGTAGACCGTCTCGCCCAGGAGGGTGTGTCCCTTGGCCGTCGGATTCACGGGGAGAATACGGTACCCATGCTCCTTTAAATACTTGGGGACGTAATGGCTCGGCTTGTCAGTGTTGGTCGAGCAGCCGACCACCGCGATGGTCTTCGCGCGGCGCAACAACGCCCCGGCTTCCTCGTCCGACGTTCGAAACGCGGGCAATTCGCACATCTCATCCATCGGTCACCCTCCGCCGGCACCCCCCCCAACAGCATCGCGTCGCCAGCGCGCGCCTTCCAAAGAATTGTACCGTGGGTCGTGAATGACGTCAACGAAATGGCGGCGGCGCGGCGTTCTTTGCATCGCGTCGGGACGGCCGTGGTATAGTTACGTCGTTGCGCCTCGCAACAGGAGTCCGTGACCGCATCCTCATCACAAGACGACGCGTACGATCTCGCCGTGATCGGCGGCGGGATCATGGGCGCCTGGGTGGCCAACGACGCGGCTCATCGCGGGCTTCGCGTCGTCCTGCTCGAACAGGCCGACCTGGCCGGCGGCACCAGCAGCCGCACCTCGAAACTGATCCACGGAGGGTTGCGCTATCTTGAGCAGTTCGCTTTCCGGCTGGTGGCGGAAAGCGAACGCGAACGGTCGGTCTGGCTGCGGATCGCCCCGCACCTAGTCCGGCCTCTGCCGTTTTTGCTTCCCTTGACTCGGTACGCCAGCCGGCCGCCGTGGATGGTCCGTCTCGGGATGACACTCTACGACGCGTTGTCCCTGTACCGTAACATCGAACCCCACCGCATGCTCTCGGCCTCCGAAGCGCAGGACCTGGAACCCGTCCTGCAGGGAACGGAGCTGACCGGAGCCGCCCATTTCTATGACGCCCAGATGGACGATGCACGGGCCTGTTTGGAGGTGGCGCTCTCCGCCAGGGCCGCCGGCGCACGCATTGAGACCTCTTCGCGCGTCGACGGGCTCATCCGGAAAGACGGTCTGGTCTCGGGAGTCCGGCTGGGTGACAGGGACATTGCCGCACGGGTTGTCGTCAACGCCGCCGGCCCGTGGCTGGACCGTGTCAGCGCGATGGGAGACGGCCCCGCGCATCGGATACGCCATCAAATCCGATTGACGCGGGGCGCGCATCTCGTGGTGCGGTCGCTGCTGCGCACACATGCCTTGGTGCTGTCGGCCAAGCGGGACGGCCGGGTTTTTTTCGTCATGCCGTGGCGCGGCTTCACGCTCATCGGCACGACCGATCTCGACTACGAGGGCGATCCCGCCGCGGTGACCTGCTCCGACGAAGAGCGCCGCTACCTGCTGGAGGAGACGCAACGGGCCATTCCGAATGCACAGATCACCGACCGCGACGTGGTAGCGGAATTTGCCGGCGTGCGGCCGCTGGTCTTCGAGGCGGGAATGCCCGCCTCAGCCGTCGGCCGGGAGGACGTGATCGCTGAGGATGCGAACGGCGTCATCGCCATCGCGGGGGGCAAATTTACCACGGGGCGCGCCGTGGCCGAACGTGTCGTTGACCGCGTGGCGGCCCGGCTCAAACGGAACGACCTGCCGCCGTGCCGGACGGCGACGACGCCGCTGATCGGCGGTCACCCCATTCCGGATAAGGAGCGTCA
>DATJYI010000017.1:0-6379 GCA_035499635.1 Nitrospiria bacterium
CAGGGTATCTAATCCTGTTTGCTCCCCACGCTTTCGCTCTTCAGCGTCAGGAATAGGCCAGAGAGCCGCCTTCGCCACTGGTGTTCCTCCCGATCTCTACGCATTTCACTGCTACACCGGGAATTCCACTCTCCTCTCCTACCCTCGAGCCGAGCAGTTTCGAGCGCCATTCCTCCGTTAAGCAGAGGGATTTCACACCCGACTTGCGCGGCCGCCTACGTGCGCTTTACGCCCAGTAAATCCGAACAACGCTTGCCACCTCTGTCTTACCGCGGCTGCTGGCACAGAGTTAGCCGTGGCTTCTTCTGGAGGTACCGTCAGCCCCGGTGGTATTCGCACCGGGATGTTCTTTCCTCCCGAAAGAGGTTTACAACCCGAAGGCCTTCATCCCTCACGCGGCGTCGCTGCATCAGGCTTTCGCCCATTGTGCAAGATTCCTCACTGCTGCCTCCCGTAGGAGTCTGGCCCGTGTCTCAGTGCCAGTGTGGCTGGTCGTCCTCTCAGACCAGCTACCCGTCATCGCCTTGGTGGGCCGTTACCCCGCCAACTAGCTGATGGGACATGGGCTCATCGAAGAGCAATAGCTTGCAAGCAGAGGCCACTTTTGACCGCATCCCCATCGGGACGTGGTCTTATGCGGTATTAGCCCTCCTTTCGGAAGGTTATCCCCCACTCTCCGGCAGATTACCCATGCGTTACTCACCCGTTCGCCACTGTACCGCCCCCCTTGCGGAGGGTTTCTCGTTCGACTTGCATGTGTTAGGCGCGCCGCCAGCGTTCGTTCTGAGCCAGGATCAAACTCTCCATAGATACTTGAGAGTCAGACTTGGCTGACCGTGTTGCTGGTTGAATTGACAAAAACCCGCCAATCCGCTCATTCACGCTATTGAATTGTCAAAGAACAATACAACGCCCTTCGCCTGATTCAGCGAGGGGCTTGAAGATCTTCAGTTGGCTTGATTGCCGATGGGATGCTTTCGAATCGCGCTGACAACCGACGGAATGAATCGAGAAGCGGACATGATCACCACACCCGATCGCACACTGTCCCCGTCAACCCAAGATCTGTCACTTTCAAAGATCCCTGAAGCACGGGAGGTACTATACCCCAGTGCGCAGGGTCCTGTCAAGAAGAATGATCCCGGCTGAATTCATGTTGACAATTGATGTGAAACCCGTACAATGCCTCCCCACGGGAGGAGGGCACTATGGCGCGTGGAAGGGAACGACAGCGGGAACTGCGGCGGCAACGGGTCCGAAAAGCGAAGCGTCGCCGCATCACCAAGCGGGCGCGCATCGCCCAGGCTCAGAAGAAAAAATAACTCACTCAGTGTGAGTCATGCCGGGGTTGCAGCGACGTCGCCAGCAGCACGGCCTCGGCGATTTCGCGCATGCTCTTCCGCGTATTCATGCTCTGCCGTTGCAGCAGCTGGAACGCGGCTTCCTCACCCACTCCCTGCTGCTTCATCAGGACGCCCTTGGCCCGCTCGATCAGCTTGCGGCTTTCCAGCGCCTCCTGAAAGGCCAGGGACCGTTCCATCAACCGCGTATGCTCGATGGCGACGGCGGCTTGATTGGCCACGGCGGAGAGCACCTGGATCTCCTCATCGGTAAACCGGTGTTCATGCGAGGAATAACTGTTGATGACGCCGATGACCCGGTCCTTGACCATCATCGGCACGCTTAACAGGGAACAGAGCCCTTCGCGTTGGGCCACGTCCGGATACATGTAGCCGGGCTCCTTTCTCACGTCCAGGACGGCGATTGGTCGTCGCTCCTTGACCGCCCGGCCGCTGATGCTCTCCCCGATACGGAGCGGGGGTTTGTTGCGGTAGGCGTCGCTCAGGCTCTGGGTCGCCTTGATCGACAGCTCCTGCCGTTCCTCATCGACCAGCATGATGGAGCAGATGGTCGATCCCATCATCTGCGCCGTCATCGTGACGATCAAATGGAGGATCTCCTCAAGGTAGCGGTTTGACGTGATCGTCTGGCTGACCTGCGAGAGCATCTCCACCTGACGGGCTTTCTCCTTCATGGCGGCGTAGAGACGGGCGTTTTCGATGGCGGCGCCCGCGTGCCTGGCGATCGTCTCCACCATGGCCATCTCGTTCGACTGATGCTGATGGGGGCGCTTGTGCTGCACGTTGATCACGCCGATCACACGGCCCTGATGGATGATCGGCATGGACAGGAAGGCCTGATGACGGTCTTCAGGCAGATTGTGGAACAACTTAAACCGGGGATCATCGCTCGCATGCCTGGAGATGCTGACCGGTGTCCGTTCCTTTGCCACCCACCCCGTGATTCCCTCGCCCATTTCCAGCGTTATCCGCCCGATCAGTTTCGGATGAGGGTTCTTCGATGCTCTGAGCACCAGCTCTTTCCGGCCGGCGTCCAGCAAATAGAGAAGGCACGCATCAGCCTTCGTCACATCCGCCACCATGTCGACCAGGTGGCGCAGCACAGTGTCCAAGTCCAGCGTGCCGCTGACCGTTTCACTCAACCGGTGCAGCAGGCGGACTTCATCCAGTTTCTGGCGGAGTTGCCTCCGGAGCGCGGAGGACGTCATGGGGGACGATGCGGTCATGGGTCCATATGCAAGCCGGAAAGCTTAGCACACCCTTGACTCGATATCCAGTATGACGCGGTCAGACGAACAGCGGCCGATCAGGAATGCGTTGGCGTCGCGGCGTCCGGGTTGGCGGCGGCCGGGTTGGCAGCGGCCTTGTCCTGCAGATCGTAAATCTGCAAATCATACCGTTGGATGATCGAATCGCCCTCCGCGTTTGTGGCCACGATCTCGATCGGATGCACCCCGACGTCCTGCTTGGTCACCCGCCAGCGGATCGTGCCCTGCTCGGGGTCAATGCTCATGTGCTCCGGCGCGGATTTCAACGAAAAGGTCACCGGTCCTCCATCCGGATCTTCGGCCGCCACCTGGTAGACGTAGGTGTCCTCGTCGTTGAGCGCCGTCGTCGGCTGAGACGTGATGCGCGGGGGGCTGTTCAGGACTCTCACCTCGGTGGACTGCCTCGGATCACCAGACGCGGCTCCGTCGGAGGGCGTCGCCTCGACTTCAATGCGGCTGCCCTTGGTCACGAAGGCGCCGTCCAGCGTGTCTTCTGTTTGATCCGTAATGACCTCCCCGTTGATGTACCACCGGTAGGTATAGCCGATGGGATCATCATCGACATCCGAGCCTTGCACCACCGCATGCATCGTCATGTGTTGATGGACGGGGGTGGGCGTGAGGCCCACGGCCGTGACGGTCGGCGCGCTGTTGCGAATCGTAATCGGTCGTGAGGACGCGGAGGCGCCGGAGTACGGGCCGTCGACCGCCGTGACGGTCACCATGACAGCGTCGTTTTTATGAACGAGTCCGGCCGGCAGGGCAGCGGCGTTGACCCCATTGATCGGCTGGCCATTCTTTCGCCATTGATAGCGGTAGTGGCCCGCCGTGGCGCCCGGAGGGGGAATAACCAGCGCCGTCATAATATTGTTGGCAAAGGCCGGCTGAGGCGAGACCTCCACAGTGCCGACCGATGAAGCGCCCCCGTCAGCGCCGGTCGGCCGGGTGGCACCGCCCCCGCAACCGATCATCCACAGACACAATACGAAAACACAGATCGCCCATGCCGTTCGCGCGGGCGACCTCTTCATCCGGAGAGAGCTCTTCAAGACAACCATGTGAAAAGGGTGCGGACCGGCCGGCGAACGTCGGGCCGGCTGTTCACTTCGGCCCGCCCGAGAACAGCGCAAACAATTCCGCCTGATTCAGCCGATGGGGAAGCAAATAAATTGTGTTGATCTGCTGGCCGTCCGCCGAGGGCGGATCGACCATCACCGCCACCCAGGAGGAAGGCACCAGCAGGGCGTCTGACGCGGGAGTTCTATCCCCGAGCATGACCCGTGTGTCCCGGGTCAATTGCAGCGGATGTTCATTGATTACCAATGTCATCCCCTGACGATCCATAATCAACCCTTGAAAACGAAGCGGGGCGCCGTCCTCGGCAAGGGTCCGCTGTGGGAACCACGCCAGTGACGATGCAACCATCGCGATTGCGATCAATCCTGTCCAGTTCCGTGCTCGCTGCATGCGTCTCATGAAAGCTTCTCCTTTTGGAGGTGATGAGCGCTCCACCCGTCACCATTACAACATTTGCCGCCAGTAAATCCGCTGGGTCGTCCCGCCGCAGCTGGCATTCAAACCCGCCACACCGCCTCCGACGCCAGCCATCGCCATGGCATCGCACGCGCCGCTGCCGGATTCGGGAATGACGATCACCACCTCGGAGGGAATACCCGAGCCGACCGTTTTCAAACGGTCGCTGCGACGCAACACAACGCCCGTGCCGCCCGAGGCTCTGGCGTTACCAGAGGTGGTCTGGCTGTCGTTCCCCGTGTCGTAATTGAAGACCGCTTCGGCCGTCTTGTAATTCACCGCGTAGACCCGGCCCACACCGACATCGGCCAGGCAGGGGTTGACCGTCGACGATGACGATCCCGTCGGTTGAAAGGTCGGAATATTGACCACCTTGTTGAAGAGCACCGGGGAGCCGACAACCTTCTCGCCGGCGTTCTCATTGAGCCGAATCATCCAGCCGCAATTGTTGTCGGTGCTGGTGGTGCAGGCCGTGTTGGTGGTCAGCTGCGTCAGATCGGACGCGATGGTGGCCTGGCTGGTCGAGTCGACCTGGAGGTCGTTGACCGACGCGTCGAACAGATTGCGTTCATCCAGTTGTGCCGTCGATCCGTCGATGTCCTTGATCCCGTAGATCCGGTCCGTCGTCGTGGTGGTATCGAGCGGATGTTCCCGGTCGCCCGTCCCGATGTAGAGATAGTAGTAGCCGACCTCGCGTGTCGCGTCGGGCGCATAGAGGAACTTCCGCTGGTTGGTCGAATCGCCGACGGGATGCGAGTTGGAGTCAAACAGAATCCGGCCGCTCCAGTTACTGACGCTGGTATCGCCGACGTCGAACCGCCAGAACCGTCCCTTGACATCCCCGACATAAACGCGGTCGACAAAACCGTTGCGATCGGTGTCAAGGGCCGTCACATCGCTGGGGAAGGAAGCGGTCAACGAGCCGTTGTCTGAGACGGTGTAATGCCAGATGACGCTGCCCGTCTCGACTTCGATCGCATACACGCCGCGGCCCTGGGCATCCGCCGTGGCCGGCGCGGCATCTTCGTTGACCGGGTCGTAGCCCCCGCCGATGAAGAAGACGTTCTTCGTCACGACGGTGCCGCTGATGTTCACGCTGACTTTCACGATGTTCGGCGTCGACCAGGTCTGGCCGAGCTCGGTCAGGTTGGTGCCGCCGCGCGTGTCATCCCAGAGAAATGTGGGATGATCGGGGTCGGTCACATCGAGCGCGTGGTAGCTGGGGCTGCTCCCCTGTCCGCGCCGCTCGCCGAAGATGATGATCACCTTGTCATGATTGCCGCTGCTGTCGGTCGATTCGATCACGCCGTTGTTGTTATTGTCCAGGATGTAGACCTTCGGCGACCCGTCCACATAGTAGGGATGGAGCGTGCCGGTCAGATTGCTCAGGCTGCCGAGCTGGTTCCTGGGAATGTAGCCCCACAGCTCGTGGCCGTCTGAATCGTCAAACGCGTGGAGCATCCCGTCATTCGCCCCGACATAGATGACCGATCGCGCCGTATGGCCGGACAGTTGGCCGTTGTCGTACGACACGATCGCCGGCCCGGAGTGGAGGACGTCGCCGAGAATCCAGCTGCGCGTATTCGTGGTGCCGGCATAGGCGTCCTGACCGTGCACGAAAGCAATCAATTTGTTGACGCTGGCGGTGTCGGGCTCGTTAAGCACGGTCGGCGTCAGGGCCGCGTTGGCTGTTTGAAACAAATTGGTGCTGTTGGTCAAATCGGTGTTGCTCCCCATGTAGGTGTAGATTTTCCGCACGCCGGCGGTGCTGGGATTGAAGTTGGTCGGGTTCAGGGTCATGGTAAGGAGCACGCTGCCGACACCGCCCAGTTGCACTTGGCCCCCGTCGGCCGAGCTGCTCCAGTAGGAGACGCTCGTATCCTTGAAACTGCCGTCCGGATTGGTCGCCGCATTCCCGTTCTTATCAACGATCTGACCGGCGACGATCTTGTATTTCTTGACGTTCCCCGACCAGAAGGCGTCGACGTCGGGGCGGAAGAAGCCGATGTAGACGTAATCGCCGCTGTAGGTCCGGTTCTGCGGGCTCACGGGCACCACCGGCGCGACAAAGGACGTGTTGTCCTGGACAATTTCGCCCAGCACGGTCAAGAAGGCGTTGGCCAAGTCAGAGGAGCTTTCCGCGGCGAAAAATTCACCGTGCCCGTTGTTTGCCGTATTCGTTAAGAGCGTATTGGCTCTCGTGCTGCCGGTGCTGAA
>DATJYI010000018.1:0-2772 GCA_035499635.1 Nitrospiria bacterium
GCCCCTGGCCGATGATGCCGCCTTCCGGCGCGACTGGCGGGCGGTCAAGCAGGCCAACAAGCGGCGCCTCGCCGCTTCAATCCGGGCCCAGACCGGCGTCGAGCTCGACCCCGGCTGGCTGTTCGACATCCAGGTCAAGCGGATTCATGAATACAAGCGCCAGCACCTGAACGTCCTGCACATCGTCACGCTCTACCGGCGGCTCAAGGAGAATCCCTCGCTGACGATCCCCCCGCGCGCCTTCATCTTCGGCGGCAAGGCCGCGCCAGGTTATTTCATGGCCAAGCGGATCATCAAGCTGATCAACGCCGTCGCCGAAACGGTCAACGCCGATTCGGACGTGAACCGGCAGATGAAGGTCGCCTTCGTGCCGAATTTCAATGTGCAGAACGCGCACCTGATCTACCCCGCCGCCGATCTGTCCGAGCAGATTTCGACGGCCGGCAAGGAAGCGTCGGGCACCGGCAATATGAAATTCATGCTCAACGGAGCGCTTACCATCGGCACGCTGGACGGCGCCAATGTTGAAATGCGCGAAGAGGCCGGCGCGGACAATTTCTTTCTGTTCGGGCTGACGGTGGAGGAGGCCGAGCGGGTCAGGCGGGAGGGCTACCGCCCGGCCGAGTATGCGGCGGGCAATGCCGAGCTGCGCGCCGTGCTGGAGCTGATCGGCGGCGGACGCTTCTCGCGCGGCGACGCCGAGGTGTTCCGCCCGCTCATTGAGAACCTGAGCCAGTTCGATCCGTTTCTCGTCCTGGCCGACTACGCCGCCTACGTCGCCTGTCAGGCAAGGGTGAGCGCGGCGTGGCGTGACGAAGAGCGCTGGACGCGCATGTCGATCCTCAACGCCGCGCGCAGCGGCAAGTTCTCATCCGACCGCGCCGTCGGCGAATACTGCGGGGAGATCTGGAACGTGCGGCCGGTGACGGTGAAATTGTAGGCGGGGTCGACTCTGGAGGCGATGGGATGGACACAGAAATGGATCGCTCCAGCATGCGCAAACGCCCCAGACCGGCCCGCACCAGACGAGCGACGGTCAAACGCTCCGTCGACATCCAACCGGGGCTGAGCGCGCCGCTCGGCGCCACAGTGCATGACGGCGGTGTGAACTTCAGTATCTTTTCACGCGACGCCGACCGGCTCGAACTGTTGCTGTTCGACGACGAACAGGCCATTAAGCCGGCAAGGGTCATCCCACTTGATCCCAACCGGAACCGCACCTACCACTACTGGCATGTCTTCATCCCGGATCTCGAGCCGGGCCGGGTCTACGCCTACCGGGCCCATGGGCCGTTTGCCCCGGAGAAGGGGTTGCGGTTTGACGGCGAGAAGACTCTCCTCGATCCCTACGGGCTCGGCGTCGCGGTTCCGGCCGGCTACAACCGACATGCCGCAAGCCGCCCGGGCGACAACGCGGCAACGGCGATGAAAAGTGTCGTGGCCGACCCGGGCCGGTATGACTGGGAAGGCGACCGACCGTTGAGACGCCCCTTCGCCGAAACCGTGATCTACGAGCTGCACGTCCGGGGCTTCACCCGCCACCCCAGCTCGGGCGTCGCGGTTGAGCGGCGCGGGACCTATGCCGGGTTGATCGAGAAAATACCCTATCTCAAGGAGCTGGGGATCACGGCCGTCGAGCTGTTGCCGGTCTTTCAGTTCGATCCGCAGGACGCGCCGGATGGCCGCGTGAATTACTGGGGCTACCAGCCGGTCTCCTTTTTCGCCCCGCATCATGCCTACTGCTCACGGACGGGAGCGTTGGCCGCGCTCGATGAATTCCGCGACATGGTCAAGGCACTGCACCGCGCCGGCATTGAAGTCTTTCTTGATGTCGTCTTCAATCACACGACGGAAGGGGGGCAGAATGGGCCAACTCTGTCGTACCGCGGCCTGGCGAATGATTTCTACTACATTCTGGAACAGGATCAATCGCGCTACGCCGACTACACCGGCTGCGGCAACACCCTGAACGCCAACCAGCCGATCGTCCGCCGCCTGATCCAGGACAGCCTGCGCTACTGGGTGAAGCAGATGCACGTCGACGGTTTCCGGTTCGATCTGGCGTCGATCCTCTCGCGCGACGAATCGGGCCGTCCACTGCCGAACCCGCCCGTCCTCTGGGACATCGAGTCGGATCCCCTGCTGGCCGGCACCAAGCTGATTGCGGAGGCATGGGATGCCGCCGGGCTCTACCAGGTGGGCAGCTTCGTCGGCGATGCCTGGCAGGAGTGGAACGGCCGGTTCCGCGACGACGTCCGACGGTTCCTGAAAGGGGATAACGGCATGGTCTCCGCGGTCGCCTCCAGGCTGCTGGGCAGTCCCGACATCTATGGCCGCGAGCAACGGGAGGCCGAGCAGAGCGTCAATTTCGTGACCTGCCACGACGGCTTTACCCTCAACGATCTGGTCTCATACAACAGCAAGCACAACGAGGCCAACGGCGAGGCGAATCGCGACGGATCGAACGACAATCTGAGCTGGAACTGCGGCCCGGACGACACCTCAGACGGCCCGACGGACGATCCTGCCATCGAGGCGCTCCGCAATCGCCAGGTCAAGAATTTTTTCGCGCTGGAATTGCTCGCGGCCGGCACACCGATGCTGCTCATGGGGGACGAGGTCCGCCGGAGCCAGCAGGGCAACAACAACGCCTATTGCCAGGACAACGACATCTCCTGGCTCGACTGGAGCCTTGGTGAGGACGCCGAGAAGCTGCTCGCCTTCACCAAACGCGTGATCGGGCTGAGACGTACCTATCCGATCCTGCGCCGC
>DATJYI010000019.1:0-3769 GCA_035499635.1 Nitrospiria bacterium
AAAGGCGTTCTGCAGAGCCGAGAGTCCGTCAATTTTACGCCTTCGCCCACCGACGTGATGGAACGGGGTGACGTGCTCGTCGTCGTGGGGCGGGAGGAGGATCTGGAAAAATTCTGCCTGATGGGGCAGAAAAAATAACCCGCCTGGAGATGACCTACCCCGCGGCCCGGGCGCGGCGGAACGCCCCCGCCGCTGCCTCGACCGTCTGATCGAGATCACGGACCGTATGGGCGCTGGAGACAAACAGCGCCTCGAATTGCGAGGGCGCGAGGTACACGCCGGCCTCCAGCATTGCCCAGAAAAACGCGGCAAATCGGCGCGTGTCGGCCGACTTGGCCGACGCATAATCGACAACGGGCCGGTCACTGAAGAAAAATCCCATGAGCGAGCCGACCCGCGCCGGTTGAACGGGCACCTGAGCGGCGCGTGCCGCTTCGAGCAGGCCGGCATAGAGCCGAGCGGCGCGCCGCTCTAAATCCCTGTAGAAGCCGGTGACGTGGAGCCGTTGCAGCGTGGCAAGACCGGCGCTCATGGCAATCGGATTGCCTGAGAGGGTGCCAGCCTGATACACCGGCCCGGCTGGAGCAATCCATTCCATAATGTCTTTTCGACCGCCGTACGCGCCGACGGGCAATCCTCCGCCGATGATTTTGCCCAGGCAGGTCAGGTCGGGGCGAAGACGGTAGAGAGCCTGCGCACCGCCGAAGGCGACCCGGAAGCCCGTGAGCACCTCGTCGAAAATCAAGAGGGCGCCGTGCCGCCGGGTCACTGCGCGGAGCCCGTCCAGAAACCCCTCAGCAGGCTGGACCACGCCCATGTTGGCGGCGATCGGCTCCACGATCACAGCGGCAATGTCGCCGCCGTGCTGCGCGAAGAGCGCGTTCACACGGGCCAGGTCATTGTAGGGGGCCTGCAGGGTCAGTCGGGCGGTGGCGTCGGGCACGCCGGGGCTGTCGGGCACGCCGAGCGTCGTGGCTCCGGAACCGGCCTTGATCAGCAGGCCGTCGGCGTGGCCGTGATAACATCCATCGAATTTGAGGATCAGGTCGCGTTTGGTAAAGGCGCGGGCGAGTCGTAGCGCGCTCATGGTCGCTTCCGTGCCGGAGTTGACGAACCGCATCATCTCCATGGACGGCATGGCGCGTTGAATGAGCGACGCCAATTCCAGTTCGGTCTCGGTCGGCGCGCCATAGCTGGTTCCCTTGCGGGCCGCCGCCGTGACGGCCTTGACGACGGCCGGGTGGGCGTGGCCCAGAATCAGCGGTCCCCAGGAGAGCACATAGTCGAGGTACCGGTTGCCATCGGCATCCCAGAGATGGCTTCCTTTGCCGCGAGCAATGAACAGCGGATGGACGGTGCGGGGCCTTGAGGGGTCGGGTGACCCAACCGATCGAAAGGCGCGAACGGGACTGCTGACCCCGCCTGGCAGGTGCCGGCAGGCTTTCTCGAAGAGTCGACGTGATGTGGAATATCTGCGCATTGATGACGGTGCCGAACGATGGGGCGCTATTCTAATAAGAGGGCCACGCCAAGTCAAGGCAACGAGTGGAGCTCTCTCTCGACGGGGGAATCGGATGCGTCCGCCGCTATTCACCGGGTGCCGCAATGGCGCCGGGTTGCAAAGGCACGGGGCATGCCCTATAGTGTCCTGCTATGCGGCGCGACGATTGCACATGGGCGGAACTCGTATTGTTCGATCTGGATGGCACGCTGGCCGATACGAAGAATGATCTCGCTACGGCGGTGAACCTGACCTTTGCCGATCTGGGGCTCCCCTCCCTGCCCGAATCGCTGATCGCCGGCTATGTCGGCGACGGTGTCAGAAAACTGATCGCCAAGACGCTGGGGGAGAGCGGGGGGCCGCGGTATGCCGAGGCGCTCCACCTGTTCCGAAACCACTACATGACGCACCTGCTTGACACGACCCGATTCTATCCCGGCATGACGGCACTCCTGGGGCGGTTGTCCACGAAGCTGCGCGTGGTCGTCACCAACAAGCCGATGGAATACACCACAAAGATTCTCGAAGGGCTGGACGCAGCGGCCTATTTCGAACTGGTGATCGGCAGCGATCCTTCGACGCCGCTCAAGCCCGACCCCCATATGCTCAAGCGGGCGCTGGCCCACTTCGGCGTGCCGCCGGAACGCACCGTCATGGTGGGCGACGGCGTCAACGACATCGTCGCGGCGCGGGCCGTCGACGTCCGTTCCTGTGCCGTTGGATACGGTCTGGCGCCCGGCCATTTGCTGCAATCGGCCGCGCCCGATTACTTCTGTGAGACCGTCAACGAACTGACGGTCTGTTTATGCGGGGAGCATCTGCATCAAGCGCCGGGTGCCCCCGGTTAGTCGGCGAACGGCAGTTGCTCTTCGGTGGCGTGGCCTCGAATGGCCAGCTCTTTGATCTTTCGGTGCAAATGGCTGCGCTCAATGCCCAACGCCTCGGCAGTGCGGCTGATGTTCCATCGGTGAAGCTCCAGGGCGCGAAGAATATAGTCGCGCTCAAAACGTGCGCGGGCCTGTTTCAGGGGATGGACGGTGCCGTCCGCCGCCTCGATGGACGATGATGGCTCCAGGGTGGCTGACGGGCCGAACGAAGGGAGCCGGGCTGCGGTGAGCATGACGTCCGGCACCATGATCACCATGCGTTCGATGTAATTTTTCAGCTCCCGCACATTGCCGGGCCACGCGTACGCGGTCAACGCGGCGGCGGCGTCGTCGGCCAGCTGTTTGGGCGCCACGCCCTGTTCTCGGCAGAACCGGACTAAAAAATGGCGTGCCAGGAGCGGGATGTCCTCCTTTCGTTCCCGCAGGGGCGGTACGGTCAACGGAATGACGTTGAGCCGGTAGAAAAGGTCCTCGCGAAACCGGCCTCGCTGAATCTCCTCGGGCAGCAATTTGTTCGACGCCGAGATGATCCTCGCGTCCATCCGAAGGGTTTTGGTTCCGCCGAGCCGTTGAAATTCCCGCTCTTCCAGCACGCGCAGCATCTTGGCCTGAGTCGACAGGCTCATGTCGCCAATCTCATCCAGAAACAGCGTGCCCCCATTCGCCAATTCCAGCCGGCCTTTTTTCTGTTCGGCCGCGCCGGTAAAGGCGCCTTTTTCGTATCCAAAGAGCTCGCTTTCGATCAGGCTTTCCGGGATGGCGGCGCAATTGATCTCGACGAACGACCGGTTGTGTCGAGGGCTGTGCTGGTGGATGGCGCGGGCCGCCAGTTCCTTGCCCGTTCCATTTTCCCCGGCAATCAGCACCCGGCTGAGCGACGGCCCGGCGACCGTAATTTGATCGCGCAGCCGCTGGATGGCGGGGCTCGTGCCGAGGATTTCAAACCGCTCGTCAATCGCCTTTCGGAGATCCTGGTTCTCCGCCGTCAATTGCTGCTCCGTGATGGCGTGTCCCAGCACCAGCAGCACCTTTTCCGAAGAGAGCGGTTTTTCGATGTAGTCATAGGCACCGAGCTTGGTGGCGCGCACGGCCGTTTCAATCGACCCGTGTCCGGACATCATCACCACGGTCTGCTGGGGACGGATCCGTTTGATGCGCTGCAGCGTCTCCAAACCGTCTAAGCCGGGCATCCAGATATCGAGCAGGACGATGGCCGGAGCGTCGCGCTGCAGCCGCTCGAGCGCCGCCGCGCCGCCGTCAGCGGTCACGACGTGGTAGCCCTCGTCGCTCAGGACGCCGGACAGGGTGTTGAGGATCGCCGGCTCGTCATCCACGATCAGGATCGTGTCGGTCATTTTGCACTCGGGACCGGAAGGGTGAT
>DATJYI010000020.1:0-4806 GCA_035499635.1 Nitrospiria bacterium
ACGATGAAATCGGCAACGCCGTCCCGCACAAACTGTTTCATGGCCTCTATACCCTGCGCGTTCTTGTAGTCCAAATAATAGGTTCCATACAGGCGATTGAGGGAAAGTTCGGAATCGAGATAGAAGTAATAAATGTAGGGCTCTTCGGCCATCAGCACTGACTTCGGCCCTATCCGTTCGCGAAGGTAGGCCACGGCGGGGTCGGTATTTGGATACTGGTGTTCGAGCCATCGGAGATTCTTCATCATGAAGATCCCCATCAGAAGAATGAGCAGCCCGTAACCAAACGGCCGGAGATCGACCGCGCGGGGAACGCGCAGCATGTCGCGGAAGGTGTTTCGAATCCCAACGGCCGCCGCGGGCGCGAGAAAGAACAGGGACTGCACAATGTTCTTGTGCAGTCCCTGTTCCGCTCCGGTCGCCAGATGGATGAACGGATACGGCAACGCCAAGACGCACAGCAGCGCGACTTTGAAACGGGTGCCGTTGTCGACGCATCCCAACAGCGCCGGCGCCACCATCCACAAGAGCCATCGGGAAATCATCTGCCCGATCTCGCCGCGCGTGAAACCGGCATGCCCGAGCGCCACGGTGCTTTCCGTCATGTTCCCCAACACCGCAAGTCGCGGCGCAACGTCGACGAGCATCCCCCATCCAAGCACCAGCGCCAACCCCGGGAGAAACCAGATGCTCCATCGACGCCACCCGAACAACCAGAGAACGAGCACGAGCCCGATCGGCAGATAAATCGCGGTGACAAATTTGATCAGGGCGGCCAGCCCCAGTGCCAGCCCACCGAGGAACAAGAACGTCCCCGACCAGGCCGGCTTCGCATAAGCCCGTGCCGTACACAAGGCCGCCACTCCGAGGCACATGGCGGATGCACTATCGTACAACCCGACTCGCGTCACATAGAGCATCGGCGCCTGCAACGTCAGTAACACCGCGCCCAATAGCCCGATGGAAGCGCCAAAAAGGAGCTGGCCGATTCCGTACACCGTCGCGGTCATGATCAGCCCGAACACCATGCTGACCGCTCGTGCGCCCCAATGCCCAAGCGCCGGGCTGAAGTAATCATAGGCCAGAGCCGCCAGCACCGGATGGAGATAGACTGATCCCGTGTGCTGGGCGCAATCCGGACAGGAACCGCCCAGCAACACGTCGCGGCCGATGAGGACGGCCTGTGCCTCATCGTACCGAAGTGAATTAAAATCGATCCGTGAGGTCTGGAAGAGCAGCTCGGCAAGCAGCAATACGATGACGAGATAACGGGGATGGCGCCCCGCGTGCGATGCCGACGATCCTGGCATCACGCGACCCAGGATTGATCGACCAACCGTGCTGACTGTGTGACCGCCGTTTTGGGGTCCATTTCTCACGTCCGTATAATTCGCTCGAGTTCGGCCGCGTCATATCGCGTCAGCACAATGCCAGCCGTCGGACGCACCCGGTCTTCACGCACCCAGATCACGTCTCCGCCGCAACCGACCTCGCGGCCGTTTCCGGGATAGAGGACCAGCTGGACGGGACCCCGTTTCAATTTCGAGCCATTTGGCAGGGGCTCCTGCAGACGCAGGCACACACCGTTTAATCCGATATCCTCCGTCAGTGTCTTGAGCCTCCAGCCGTTGACATACAGGTCGCACCGGAGCTCTCTCCGCACACGTGGCGAGAAACGGCGGACCACCATTTCCTTGAAGAACGCCCGCAACCCGGCCGTCAGCAGCAACATCAACGATGGCCAGATCCCGCCGGCCGCGGGCGGTGCCGTCCAGGAATCGGGCGCGCTGTACATCTGTCGAACCAGGCTCTGATGCTGCGCATCAGTCATGTGACTGAACTCCAGTCCGATGAACCAGCGGCCCGTTTCATGCCGGTCATTCCGCACCACGCGAGCATGCAGAACGGTTTCCTCCCGCAGGCCGTTGTGAAGCGTGACCACCACCGATGGCGGAAGCCTCACGGGCGCCTCGACGGTTAGTGACACGCCCGTTTCGCTGACATCCAGCACCGGAAATTCCCGCCGCTGGCCGTTGAATTGCACCCGGGCGGTCATGTGACGGATCAGCCTGGGCGAGTCCCGCAACTGGGGCCGTTGACGCGCAATTGCCAGAGCCACCGCCAGCAGAAACAGGTTGTAGAAACCCCAGAACAGGCTGACGACCGCCGCCTGGGATGCGCCCCTTCCGGCAACAATCTGGAGGCCGCCCAGGATCAGCCCGACGAGCAATGCCGCGGCAAGCATGAAATGGGGCAGCGCGTTCTTTCCCATCCTGCTCCGCAAGCGGCGGACCCCTTTGGGCGTGACATAGAACGTCACCAGGCGCGGATGCAAAAACGCGCGCAACGTCGCGGCCGTGACGGCGAAACAGACCGCCGACTCGTAGACCTCGGACCAGAAGGGATTGCGGTACCGGCCGCTCGCGGCGGTAAAGACGAGCAGCGAGGCAAAATAATAGGGCCCCAAGTGCGCCGCCAACATGCCCGCGTCGACCGACAACGGGGGATGGCCGAACAAGAGATAGGAGAGCGGCGCGGCCAGGAAGACGAGCCGGGGCAGGCCAAGAAAAAAGTAACTGATCGATGCCAGATAATTCACTCGCTGCGCCAGGGTCAGGCCCCGGGCCCACATCGGATTTTCCCGCGTGAACAGGATCTGCGCGTGCCCTTGCGCCCATCGCTCACGCTGCTTCAAGTAGCTTTCAAAACTTTCCGCAGACAGACCGGCCGCCAACCGTTCGCTGACATAGACGGATCGGTGCCCCGCCGCGTGGAGACGGATCGACGTATGGATGTCTTCGGTCGTCGTGCTGGTCAGAAAACCGCCGATGGATTCCAGTGCCGACCGGCGGAGCAATCCGCCGGTGCCGCAGTAAAACGCGGCGTTATACCGATCGCGGCCGGGTTGAATCTGAAAAAAGAACAGCTCCTGCTCGTGCAGCATCTCCCGTGTGAGCCGGAGATTTTCCTGGTACGGATCCGGATTGTAAAAATGATGGGCGATCTGCACCAACGCCACGGCGGGATCCTGAAAATAGCCCACCGTCCGCTCCAGCAGGGTTTCAACGGGGACATGGTCCGTATCGAAGTTGACGATCAGTTCGCCCTGCGTGCGACGTAACGCATAGTTGAGGTTGCCGGCCTTGGCATGATCGTTTGTCGGCCTGCTCATGTAGTCGCACCCCAGCCGTACCGCCATCTCGCGCACCTCGGCGCGATGGCCGTCATCCAGAACGTAGACGCGCTTCTTCCCCTCCGGAGCGCGCATCGCCAGGCAGCCGACCAGCGTGCGATAGAGCACGTCGAGCGGTTCGTCGAAAATCGTCACATAGACATCGATGGTCGGCCACGATTCGGCGGCGGGAGGGGGAGGCGCGGACCGGTAGAGGGGCGACCAGGTCTGGAAGTAGAAGAACGCCACGCTCAACCAGCCGTAGCATTCGGCGAGAAACAGCCCCACGCTCACCACCGCGGCCCAGCGCGGTTCGAGCACCAGGGTGTCGGTCGCGCGCCACCAGAGGTACCAGCAGCCGATCACCAGCACCCAGAGCGCGCTCAACCGTGCGGCCGCCGGCCACCGTGTCGACAGTCGCAGCAATACCAGCACCACCGCCATCATGGCGACGGCGGTGACCGCAGCGCTCCATGCAGGCGTCATCGCAGGGCCATCCTACTGTGTTCGCGTCCCATTCATCTTCCGCAACAGATTTGAATCTCCCCTTGTGTGAGTGTACCCGAAAAATGAAAAATGCGGTGGAAAACGCTTGATGGGACAGCCCGGACTGCAACGGCCGGCGCTGGCGCAATTCAGTTGCTATGCGTGGAGGGTTTGTTTAGAATACCTCGCGTTGAGCGAAGCTTGGAACTCCGGGGCCCGTTCACCTACCCGATGCCAACCGATTCGGATCTGTTGATTTTGATCACGGTCGCGCTGTTCGCGGCAATTGTCAACGGCGCGCTGGGACACGGTTTCTCCTCCATCACAGTGCCCGTGGCACTGTTGTACTACACCAACCGCGTCCTGAATCCGGCCTTGGTGCTGGTGGAAATTTTTATCAATAGTTACATTCTGCTGACGAACCGGCGGGGGTTGGTCAGAGTCTGGAAACGGGTGCTGCCGATCATTGCCGGTCTGGCGCCGGGCGTGATGCTTGGCACGTACGTGCTCTCGTTCGTCCATCCCGCCTGGATTAAGCTGACCACCTACACCGTCCTGCTGCCGTTGATCATCCTGCAGGCCGCCGGCGTGAGGAAACCGATCCAGGCGGAACGCGCGGTGGGCGTGCCGTTCGGCGCCGGCGTTGGAGTGCTCTATGCCATCACCACCGTGTCCGGTCCGCCGCTGGCGCTGATGTTCAACAATCAGGGATTCATCAAAAGCGAATTCCGGGCGGCATTGGGATTGATCCGCGTCACAGAGGCGCTGCTGACCTCCAGCGCCTACTACATGGTGGGACTCTACAGCACGGAAAGCGCCGGGATCCTCTCCACGATCGCACCCTGCGTCCTGATTGGCGTGCCAGCCGGCGCCCTGCTCATTCACCGAGTCAACCCGGAAACCTTCAGGAGGCTCTGCATGAGCTTCGACGCCTGGATCCTCGGCTTCGGGCTCTCACGGGTGGTGATCGAGTTAGAATTCCTCACCAGCCCCGCCGCCTATCTGATCTGGTGCGCCGTCATCCTCACCGACGCCGTCCTGCTCTACCGATTTTTTACCTCGGCAAAGCACCGCGTCGGTCACGGTCCAGCGCACCCCCCTCCCTGAGCTGCGGATGATGAACAGCGGAGATCGAAGGGATGGCGGAC
>DATJYI010000021.1:0-3380 GCA_035499635.1 Nitrospiria bacterium
AGCCCGTTCAGGCTGCTGCCGATGACGGTGTTGTTGTGCGACCCCTCCAGGAAGCCGATCACCGAGGCCTCCTTGCTCCCCGCCGCCACGCGCGCGCCGACGATCGTATTGAAACTGGCGTTCTGATACTTGATCGCGTAGCCATCATTGCGCTCGATATAACCGCCGAGCACGTGCACGCCGTGATCCCCCTGCACGACGAGGCCGTCCCGAAACCCCTCAATGTCCATGTCGTACAGCTTCACATCGGAATCGATGACACTGATCCCGGCCCCCTTCCCGTTCCCATAGACGCTGACGTCCGTGACCGTGACGTGATTTGCCTGCGCGATCGTAATGCCGCCTCCTTCACCTGCGTCGAACACAAACACCTCTTCCAATTTCAGTGTGTAGGCATTGTCGATCATGATCGCCGGAAACTGAGACGCGTTCTTCATTACAATCGTCACGCCCTTGATACGGTTCCGGAAACCGAACTGGTTGTATTGCTTCAGGTCCGCTCCGCGGATCGAGAATCCCACGCTTTTGTATGGAACAATGACGGAGCCGAATCCCACCCCCAGCCCTTCGATGTGGACATTCGGCGCCAACTTGAGGGGTGATGTGATCTTGTAGGCGCCATGGGGAAAAAAGACAATGCCATGATTGTGTTCGGCGAAATTCAACGCCGCCTGGATGGCGGTGGTGTCGTCTGTCGAACCATCGCCCTTCGCCCCAAACGCGCGCACATCGGAAATCGGTTGTTTGGTGATCAGGTCTTCTACTGTAGTGGTCCCCGTGAACCGGCAATTCTTCACGCATCCGGCCTCCTCTGCTGATGCTGGTGCCGGCATCATGGCGATGATCATGGTGAACCATACTCCGCCGATCCAGCCGGACCAATATTCACGCCGGCGATACAAGGTGTTAGGAATCATTGTGGTGAAGGTCTGTAACCGCTACTCGTCTGTCACCCGACTGACTGACGAATTGCCTGCCGATCCCCTCCGGACCGCAAGGCGCCGCTCCGGGACAAACCGGCCAGGACATCCACGATCCGCTCCGCCGCCTTGCCGTCCCATTTTTCCGGCCGCGAGATCCGCTGGCCAGCCTGCTGGCGCGCCCACTCGATGCCGGCCAGTATGATCTCTTTGCGGTTGCCGACCAGCCGGTTGGTGCCCTGCGTGACGGTGATGGGCCGTTCGGTGTTCTCCCGGAGCGTCAGGCAGGGGATGCCGAGAATCGTCGCTTCCTCCTGGATGCCGCCGCTGTCGGTCAGGATCATCGCCGCATGGGCGTTGAGCTGAAGAAAATCGAGGTAGCCCAGCGGCGCCGTCATGGTGATGTTCCCATCAGTGATCATGTCGGTCAATTCGAAGGCGTCCAGCCGCTCCCGGGTGCGTGGATGGCAGGGAAAGATGACCGGCAGGCGCTGGGCGGCGGTCTTCAGCGCTTCGCAGATCTCCCGGATCGCGCGGGGATCGTCCACGTTGGAGGGACGATGCAGCGTGACCACGGCGTAGGCGCGGGGCTGGTCGCCGTCCCGCAGGCCCAGCGTCTCCAGAATCGTTGACCGCCTGGCGCGTTCCAGATGTTTGAGGAGCGTGTCGATCATGACGTTGCCGACGAAAAAGATCCGGTCGTTCGGTACCCCCTCGACGCCGAGGTTGGCGTCGGCGATCCGGTCGGTGGTAAAGCAGTAGTCCGCAATGGCGTCTGTGACCTTCCGGTTCACCTCCTCCGGCATGGTCATGTCGCCGCTGCGTAAACCCGCCTCCACATGGGCGACGGCCGTGTGAAGCTTCTTGGCCGTGATGGCGCAGGCCATCGTGGAGTTGACGTCGCCCACCACCAGCACCAGGTCGGGCTGTTCACGCTGGACGACCACCTCGAAGGCGGTCATGATTTTCGCGGTCTGCACGGCATGGCTGCCCGAGCCCACTTCCAGATTGATGTCGGGTTTGGGCAGCCCCAGCTCCTCAAAAAAGGACTGCGACATGGCGTAATCGTAATGCTGCCCGGTGTGGACCAGCAACGATTGAATCCCCTCCCGCCCCGGCTGGCTGTTGTGTCGCTCGATCGCCTCGAGAATCGGGGCCACCTTCATGAAATTCGGCCTCGCCCCCACCACGTGCGCTATCTTCATCCCGCCCTCCCGTTTCCGCCCCATCTCACAACTTGCGGCCAATCGTTGAGCCGATCCATTATTCCTGGGCGGGATGGCAACTCGGTCAACAATCTGTTAACGGGAGGTTAAACCTCCACCAGCCCGGAGGAGCGCCTTTCTCCTCCGGGCTGATCTTCCTCAATGCCGTTCATCGGTTACGACGCCAGCCGACGCCAGGCCGCCAGACCTGCAAGCCCCGCCAGGCCTGTGACGAAGAATACGATCGAACCCAGCAGCTTCACCGGAGCGGCTTCCTCCGGCGACATGCCGTCTTTCGGATTCAACACCGCCAGGGTGACTGTCAGTCCAGAGTGGCTCAGTGCATCAAAGCCATTGCCGTTGAGATTCCAGTCCAACTTCAGTATCCGGTAATCGGAGGTCGAATCCAACTTATGGCCCTTCTTGAAAAAATCTCCCGGGTTGGAAAAGATCTCTGTGGCATAATTCGCCGGATCATTGATGGCGTAGATCGCACCGGTGGACCCGGATCGCAGGGCAAAGTTCACCGACGTCCCGCCGCTGAATGTATAGAACTTGTTGTTGTGATCCAAGCCCTTGAACGCATGAACCATTGGCGCCAACTTCCCGTCGTCAAATGAATAGAACCCCTGCGATTGGTCCATTTTTTTAAACGGCTGGACAATGGGCACAAATGTTCCGTTGTCCATATACCCAAATTCATAACCGTGCAGCCGATCGGTGGCCGCGATACGCACGGTCACATTATCGCCCTTATCACCCCCGTCAACCATGAGCACTTCTGACGGTCCATTTACCACAAAGGCCGCCTGCGCCTGCCTAGCGCCCAGCAGCCCCAGCATCACCGTCGTCAATGCGACTACAGTCCATAACGATTTCATCTGACACACTCCTTTCTTCTGCGTCCCGAGCAGGTCCGAAAGGCCGTTCTACTCGGAGCACCGGTTGTTGGTTGTTATGCCCCGCCACCACGTGCGCGTGGCGTATCGGATGCATACCGGATTCCGGACGGAATCATTCCAGGCCGGATTCTCCCTCACACGCATGAGGCATCCTCTCGAGGAGGGTTTTGCCCTCCCGCGCCGGTGTCGGTCCTGGCGATGCCGGACAGACTACCGGGGGCCGGTAGTCTGCCGTGGGGGGAAAGCAAATCTGTTAACAGGAGGTTAATTTAAGGTAAAAACAACACCCCCCCGAAGGAATGGGGAGATCCCTCCGGAGGGGCGTGCCTTGACGGTGTTCGCGCTTATGCGGT
>DATJYI010000022.1:0-5260 GCA_035499635.1 Nitrospiria bacterium
CGACCTACGGAACGCTTGTGACCTACATCACGACGAGCGATCCGCGCCATTTCCAGCCGATGAACGCGAACTTCGGCCTCTATCCCGACCTGCCGATGCGCGTGCGTGACCGGGCGGTCCGACGGCGCAAAATCGCCGAACGGGCGCTGGAGGATTTGGGCCGATGGATCGGCGAATCGCTGACTATCTGAGCTTTCTCTCGAGCGAACGGGGCGCGTCGGCCCATACCCTGCGGGGGTATCGACAGGACCTGATGCAATTTGCCGGCTATCTGCGCGACGCCGCTTCGCTGACGATGGGCGCGCAGGCGCCGCAGGTCGATCGGGTCCATATCCGCGGCTACCTCGCCTGGCTGGCGCTGCGCGGCGCGCGCAAGAGCACGATGGCCCGCAAACTGGCCGTTGTCAGAGCGTGGTGCGATTACGGCATCCGGATGGGCTGGCTGACCGCCAACCCGGCCAGACTGGTGCCGATGCCGAAGGTCGACCGGCGACTGCCGCGCATCCTGAGCGTTGATGAGGTAATGGCGTTGATGGAAGAACCGATGAAGCGCTGGAAATCAGATCATGAACACGTACGGCCCATGGGGCCGGGTGTGGGGGCGGATGCCCCGACAAACAATGCCAAGGGGGCCCTGCTTGCCGGCAGGCAGGGCAAGGGGCACGCTCCCCCTGACTTAAATGACGCGATGGCGTTGATGGATGAACCGGGCCGGCAGGCTGCGGCCCCCGCTTTGGGATCGAGGGGCTCGACCGTGGCGGTGATGCGCGATCAGGCGATTCTGGAACTGGCCTATTCGACCGGCATCCGCGTCAGCGAGCTGGTGGGGATCAACATCGGCGATCTGCAGCCGGACGCCGGATTTCTCCTGGTGCGGGGCAAAGGCAAGCGGGAACGGCTGGTGCCCGTCGGCCGAGCGGCGCTGGACGCCATCGAGCGATACCGCACGGCGTTACGGGCCGAGCGGCCCGCCGTGAGCGGCGGATCAACCGCCCCGCTGTTCGTCAATCATCGGGGCGGGCGCTTGAGCGCGCGCAGCGTCGAACGGCTGGTCGCCCGCTACAGCCGTTTAGTCAGCGCCAACGGGCCGGTCGGCCCCCACGCGCTTCGCCACAGCTGCGCGACGCACCTGTTGGAAAGCGGCGCCGATCTGCGCGCCATTCAGGAGTTGCTCGGCCACGCGTCGCTGGCGACCACGGAACGCTACACGCATCTGAACGCCGACCGGCTGATGGCGGTCTATGACCGGGCGCACCCGCGGGCAAAACGGACGTGACTCGGCCGGCGGGGCGGATGTTAAACCGCCCGTACAGGAAACAATGTTGAACGCGAATGCCGTACGCCATACCACGATTTTGTGCGTCCGCCGGGACGGCCGGGTGGCGATGGGCGCCGACGGCCAGGTGACCGTCGGCACGACGGTGATGAAGCGCCAGGCGAAAAAATTGCGCCGGCTCCATCAGGACCGGGTGCTGGCGGGGTTCGCCGGCTCAACGGCCGACGCGATCACGCTGTTTGAGAAATTCGAGGCGAAGCTCGACGAATTCCGGGGCAACCTGACCCGCTCGGCGGTGGAGCTGGCCAAGGAGTGGCGGATGGATAGAGTATTGCGCCGGCTCGAGGCGCTGATGATCGTCGCCGATCTGGAGCATTCGCTGCTCCTGTCCGGCACCGGCGATGTGATCGAGCCGGAGGAGGGGGCGCTGGCGATCGGTTCGGGCGGCCCGTACGCACTGGCCGCGGCCCGGGGATTGCTGGCCCACACGCCGCTGCCGCCGCGTGAGATCGTCGGCGCGGCGATGCGGATCGCGGCCGAGATTGACATTTACACCAATCAGGAGATTGTGATCGAGGAGCTGACGGCATGAACGACGTGAAGCTGGAGACGTTGACGCCCGTCCAGATCGTCAAGGAGCTGGACCGCTACATCGTCGGCCAACGGCAGGCCAAGCGGATGGTGGCGATCGCGTTGCGCAACCGCTGGCGGCAGCAGCAGCTGACCGCGGAGCTACGGGACGAGGTGATGCCGAAGAATATCATCATGATCGGGCCGACCGGCGTCGGAAAAACGGAGATTGCCCGGCGTTTAGCCAAGCTGGCCGGCGCGCCCTTTTTAAAGGTGGAGGCCTCCAAGTTTACCGAGGTCGGCTACGTGGGCCGGGACGTCGAGTCGATGGTACGCGACCTCGTCGAGCTGGCGGTGACGATGGTCAAGGGCGAGCACCAGGCACAGGTCAAGGCGAAGGCGGCCAAGCAGGCGGAGGAGCGGCTGCTCGATCTGCTGCTGCCGCCGCCGAGCTTCAAGCCGCCGACCGGCATCTACGACGAATCGCGGGCGGAGCACGTCGCGCCGCCTTCGTCGGAGAGTTACGACCGTGCGCGGGAGGCGCTGCGGCAACAGCTGGCCGAGGGCAAGCTCAACGACCGGGCGGTCGAACTGGAAACGAGTGAAAAGTCCGCCCCGGTCGGCATCATCTCCAACGTCGGCGGCATGGAGGAGATGGAGATCGGGCTGAGGGACATGCTGAGCAATCTCATGCCGGGGCGGAAAAAGAAACGGCGGTTCAAAGTGCCGGAGGCGCTGGCGGCGCTGGAGCAGGAAGAGGCGCAGCGGCTCATCGACATGGATGAGGTGGTGCGCGAGGCGATCCAGCGTGCGGAGCGGTCGGGGATCATCTTTCTCGATGAAATTGATAAAATTGCCGGCCGGGAACGGGCGGCCGGTCCGGACGTGTCGCGGGAAGGGGTGCAGCGGGACCTGCTGCCCATCGTCGAAGGCTCCACGGTCAACACGAAGTACGGCGTCGTCAGAACCGATCACGTGCTCTTCATCGCGGCCGGGGCGTTTCATGTCGCCAAACCGTCCGATATGATTCCAGAGTTTCAGGGGCGGTTTCCGATCCGGGTGGAACTGGAGCCGCTGGCGACGGAAGATTTCGTGCGGATTCTGACCGAGCCGCAAAATTCACTGATCCGGCAGTATGTCGCCCTGCTCCACACCGAGGGCGTCACGCTGGAATTTCAGCCCGACGCGATCCGGACGATCGCCGAAATTGCCGTGCAGGTGAACGAGCGGACCGAGAACATCGGTGCCCGCCGCCTCTTCACGGTGATGGAGCGACTGCTGGAAGAGCTGTCATTTGAGGCGCCGGAGCGGCGGGGCCAGCGGGTGACAATTACGACGGACGAGGTGCGCCGCCGGCTGGCCGACATCGTCAAGAGCGAGGATTTAAGCCGGTACATTCTGTAACGCGGGACGGCGAGTATGGAGAAGGCGATTAAAACGGCGGACGTGCTGGTCGAAGCGCTGCCCTACATCCGGGCCTTTGCGGGGAAGACGATCGTCGTCAAATACGGCGGCAAGGCGATGATGGAGGCGTCGCTCAAGGAGCGCTTCGCCGAAGACATCGCGTTGATGAAATACGTCGGCATGCGCCCCGTGATTGTCCACGGCGGCGGTCCGCAGATCAGCGACATGATGAAGCGGCTGGGCAAGGAGCCGACCTTCGTCAAGGGCATCCGTGTGACCGATTCCGAAACCGTCGGCATCGTGGAGATGGTGCTGGGCGGCGTCATCAACCCGGAGATCGTCGCGCTCATCAACCGGCACGGCGGCCGGGCGGTGGGGCTGACAGGCAAGGACGGGCCGCTGCTCATCGCCAGGCCGCTGAAATCCTCGGGCAAAAAGTCCGAGGTCGATCTGGGTTTGGTCGGGGAGATCGACGGCGTTGATCCGGGCGTGCTTCAGGGGCTTGAAGAGGCGCGCTACATTCCCGTGATTGCGCCGATCGCCGGCGGCGTCGACGGCAGGACCTACAATGTCAATGCCGACAGCGCGGCGGGGGCGATCGCGGCGGCGCTGAAGGCGGAAAAATTGCTGCTCCTGACCGACGTGCCGGGTATTTTAGACGCCAAGGGCGCGTTGATTCCGACGATTTCCAAGAAGGAGACGCAGCAGTTGATCCGCAGGGGAACGATCGCCAGCGGAATGATTCCCAAGGTGCAGGCCTGCTTGGACGCGCTGGACGGCGGCGTGGCCAAGGCCCACATCATTGACGGACGGACACCCCATGCCTTACTGTTGGAGCTCTTTACCGACAAAGGGATCGGAACGGAAATTATCGTGTGACGCCGGGATGGCGGAACTGGCAGACGCGCGAGACTCAAAATCTCGTGGGGCCTGGCTCCGTGGGGGTTCGACTCCCCCTCCCGGCACGTTTTCCTGGCCGTGGCGCCAGGAAAACGTGCGCAGAGCGACAGCGAGGCGCCTTGATTTTTGTTTTGATGGGGCATCGTCGACTCTCCCTCGGCCTGGGGCCTCTGGACAAGCCCCTCCCGCCACATTTTCATGGCTATATGGCCATGAAAATGTGCACCGAGCGATAGCGAGGCGCCTTGAGTGTGGTTTGAACAAGGACTGAAATCATGACCCACGACGCTGAGATCACGATCGACCAGGAGCTCGACCTCAAGGGCGTGGTCTGCCCCTACAACTACGTCAAGACCAAGCTCAAGCTCGAAGAAATGACGGACGGTCAGATCCTGCGCGTCACGATTGACGACGGCGAGCCGGTCAAGAATGTGCCCCGCAGTGTCACGGAGGAAGGGCATCAGGTCTTGAAGATCGAACCGTATCAAGGGAAGCATTACCGTGTGACGATCCGCAAATGCGGCGAATGAAGTATCGGTCAGGACAGGAGCCATCCTTCGCGAGCCGTCTGGCTTCGGCGGCCCGCATCGTTCTCATTCGCGCTGCCTCCGGATCGTGCGACTGTGCTGAAGGCACAGAGGTTCAATATGTCACCGAAGGCAACCTTACACGACAAGTCCGCCAAGTGTATTCTCGTCGCTTCTAGTAAAGTTTCGCGGACTTGAACTTGTCGACCATTTCCCTGGCGGAGTGGTCAACGTCGGACATCCTCGGCTTCTCCGCCGTTGGCGGAGAACCGCGATTGATGCACCCTGCGCCTCCGCCAAGGCTCGCTCAGAACGCTCCTGCCCTGACCGGATGAGGGAGGGAATCAAGATCGATTGCCCTCAACGACGAGTGTAATTTCTCCTTTCACCGTTTTCCCCTTCAATTGCTCCACCATCTCGCTCAGTCGCCCCCGGATGATTTCTTCGTGCAGCTTGGTCAGCTCCCGGCAGACGGCCACGCGCCGGTCACCCAGGCGCGCCTGCAGCTCCTCCAGCAACCGCACGAGCCGGTGCGGGGATTCGAACAGAATCACCGTCTCACGAAGCGGGGCCAGCGCTTCCA
>DATJYI010000023.1:0-5022 GCA_035499635.1 Nitrospiria bacterium
GATCCGGTGCCACCCCTATTTGCTCAAGGAGATCGAAGCGGCCGGGATGGCCGATTCCGCCCGCGCGGCGGCCTCGTTCGACCGGGCCTTCTTCGCCCACATCTCATTCAGCCTGAGCAACGCGGCCCGGGCCCTCTGGTACGGACTGACCGGCGCGCGCTTCTCGCCGGCGCCGACGGATCAGCCCCTGCGCCGCTACTGCCAGCAGTTGACCCGGGCGAGCACGGCGCTGGCGCTCGCCTCCGACATCGCGATGCTCACGCTGGGCGGGTCGCTCAAACGACGCGAAGCGCTCTCGGCCCGTCTCGGCGACGTGTTGAGCTATCTCTATCTGGCCTCGGCGACGTTGAAACGGTTCGCCGACGGGGGGCGTCCATCCGACGATCTGCCGCTGGTGCACTGGGGCTGTTGGTACAGCCTGCACACCATTCAACAACGCCTGGACGAATTGATGGTCAATCTCCCCAGCCGGACGGCGGCCTGGCTGCTGCGGCGGTTGATTTTTCCGCTCGGCCGTCCCTTCCGTCCGCCGGAGGATCGGGTGGCCGAGCAGGTGGCCTCACTGCTCATGGAACCAGGCCCCGTCCGGGATCGTCTGACCGCCGGCATCTATCTGCCAAACGATCCCACCGACCGGCTGGGCCGGCTGGAAGCGGCGCTGTCCGCCGCGATTGCGGCGGAACCAGTTGAGAGAACGCTGCGCGCGGCGCTTCACGACCGGCGGCTTCCCGCCCTGGAGGGATCGGCCCTGCTGGACGAAGCGGCTCGGCTCGGCGTGATCAGCGAGATCGACGCCAAGCTGGTCCGCGAGGCGGAAGAGCGGCGTCGGGAGGCGTTGCGGGTGGACGACTTCGGACCCGACGAGTGGAAGGCCCTGCACTGATTCAGGTGGGGGCCCGTGCGGAACAACTGTCGGAATCCAGCCGCCTCACCGACTCGGCGGCGCGCACAAACTTGCTGCTCCTTCCTCATCGCAGCGTGCGGCCATTGAATCAATTCCCCGAACGCCGTGCGTTCGGGTTGGCGATGCCCCCACACCCCAAGCCGCCTTTCTTCCCCATCGGCCACACTGCGCACTTGATGTTGCCTCTTGCCCTTGACCCTCTACTCTCCACCGCCTTCTATCCGAAACAGCGGCGGGCTGATTCCCTCGTGGCGGCAGCGGGGACAGCGGCCCGGCGTAGAGAAACGGTGCCGCGCCCGGTCGCGAAAGGCAAATCCGCACTGGTGGCAGGATGGCGGTGTGATGGCGAGCCGCCGGGGCGGCTTGAGACTCTTTTCGACGTGCTCGAGATGGCCGGCAATCTCCTTTTCAGACAGCCCCAGCGCCTGTGACAGATCGCGCGCAGTCATGAAGCCGCGCTCCAGCGCCTCAATAATCCGGCGCCTCGGCGTGGCGGTGGCACCGCGCGGGACACTCTCGACTCTGGGCTTGCCCGCCGTTCGACCCATCAGTGATCATTGAATGTGGGGGCCCGTTCGGAAGGAACGGGAAAGGTCCTCCGACGCCCCCACACCCCGAGCCATCTTTCTTATCCCATCGGCCACTTAGGACCCTCGGTTTTCCGGAGCCCGGAGCCGTCCTCTTACACCTCGCCGATCGATAAGAGCAGGACTTCGCCCTTCATGTTGGGATGAATGTCGCATTGGAACGTGAAGCGGCCCGGCTTGGTCGGTGTAAACCGGATCGTGACCGTCGTCCCCGGGTCGATGTGCACCCCTTTGATTCCTTTCCCGTAGGTGGTGACCCCCCTCGATTCGACCTCCACGTCCTGCAGAGCGAGCAGCGGCGACATGAAACCGTGGGTCACTTTGTCGACATTCTCGATCACAATCACAACCGGCTGATCCGGATTGAGGACCCCACCCTTGAAGACATAGGTGTAATTGCGGATGGTTACGTCGAGCCGGTTGGCTTGCTGCGCCAGCGCCGGCAGGTGCAGCGCCACAACCAACCCCACCCCCAACACCAGACCGATCGCAAACCGTCGAACTTGCGCCATGCCATCCTCCTTTGCCTTGAGTCCCGTGAACCACCTCATCAGAAAATCGCCCGTGCGAGCTTGTCCCGATATTCCTCGGTCAACGGCGCCCGCGCGCCGATCAGCCCGAAGAGCCGGAGCATCATTTTCCGCGCGCCGTCGTCGCGAAACTGCCGGTCCCGTTTGACGATCTCCAGCCAGCCGTCGAGCGCCTCGCGGTACCGGCCCTCGGCGGCGTCGCGCATGGCCAACTGGTAGCGCGCCTCGCAATCATCCGGGTTCGCCCGCAGCCGCGACTGCAGCTCCCCTTTCGACGGCCCCCCTGAGGCGGCCCGCCCCAGCTCCATGGTCGTCCTGATCGCCTCGACCTCTTCCGTCACCTGCAACGGTCCTGGGCAGGCGTCATACGCGGCCTGCGCCTCGTCCCATCTCCGCAGGTGCGCCAGCACCCGCAGCCGGCCCGTCAAGGCGGCGTGCAGATCGGGTTTCATTGACAGCGCGGTGTCGTAGCCCCGCAGCGCCTCCTCCCACCGCCCGGCCGACTCATGACGGTGGGCCTCCTGCGCAAGCCGTTCAGCCTCGGTCGGCAGGAACCGTTCAAGAAAGCGGCGCAGTTGCGCTTCCGGCAACGCCCCGACAAATTCGCCGGCGATCCTCCCCTCCACAAAGACTTTGACGGCAGGAATGCCCTGGACGCCGAAGCGCTGGGCCAGTTCAGGCTCTTCGTCGCTGTTGACTTTGGCCAGCGCCAGCTTGCCCTCCGACCGTCTGACCGCCTCTTCCAGCATCGGACCCAGCAGGCGGCAGGGTCCGCACCAAGGCGCCCAAAAATCGACGATCACCGGGAGCCGCTTCGATCGCTCGATCACTTCCCGGTCGAAAGCGGCGGTGGTGACGTCAAGAATTGTCGTTGATGATTGCGTGGTCATGACACGTCGATTCTAGATTAAATCATTTCCACAGGTGGCGTCCAGTGTCAGGCCTCCCGCCCGTCCCTGATGACCGGCTGCAACAGGTGAAACGTGTTCACCCCCTCCTCTGCCAACCGTCCTTCAACGATTGACGGATGATCGAACGCGAAATGACGGTGCAGTTTGAGAAAGGATCGCCGGGCCATCGCGCCTTCGACCACAATCCGGTTGTCACGCCGCAGGGGCAGCAGATAGCTGTCACTCCTCCGCCATTCCCACGGAGTCTCGGTCATCAGCAACGCCAGCTCACGATCGGCCAGCTGATCGTAGGCGGAGAGCAGGTTCGCCGCGTAACGGGCCTGGTGCGGACCTTGTAGGATGAGCGCGAACACAACCCCGTGTCCCCACCAGACGAGCGTGCGGTAGGTGAACATTTCGCCCGGCTTGAAGAATTTTGGGAAATCGAGATAGTGATAGGGAAAGTCGAGCAGGTGCTCGCCCCTGACCAGCTGGCCCTGCAGCAGATCGGTCCCGGCCGGCATGAGCAGCCGGGCATTCTCCAGCTCCGGCCTCAACCGGTCGCGCAGCTCCGTCAACCAGCGTGTGATTTTCTCCGCGATCGCCGCCTTCGAGGGGAAAAAAACCGTGTCCTGGAGCAGCCGCCGTTCCTGCTCAGTGATCCGGTGGGGCGCCGTCATTCCTGCCTCAACACCGCCAGCGGCTTCAGGCCGAGGAGCCGGTAGGTGGCAAGCAATCCGGTCAGGAGCGTGAGCAGCGCGGCGCCCAGCGCGCCCGCCGCCAGCCGGACCGGTTCCAGGCTCCACGGCAAGGCCAGAAAGAAATGCAGCAGGACAAACGCGAGCAGACTCGCCAGCGCGGCGCCGATCAGGCCAGCCGTCGCGCCAAGGCAGGCGTATTCGACGGCGAAGATTCTGACAATCACTCCGCGCGTGGCGCCGAGCGTCTTGAGAATGACCGCCTCCCGGAGCCGGCGGTACCGGCTGGTGGCGATCGCGCCCGCCAGCACCAGCAGGCCCGCCGCGACGGTGAAGAGCGCCATCACGCGCACCACCCGGCCGAGGCGCGTCAGCACCGTACCGATCGCGTCGAGCACGTCGCGGATGTTGATGGCGGTGACGTTGGGGAAGGCCGCGACGACCGCCCGCTGTATCGCCGCATCCTCGGAGGGGGGCGCCCGCACGGTGGCAATCGCCGTCATGGCCGATGCATCCAGTGAGCCGGGCGAGAAAATGATGAAAAAGTTGGTCGTCAGGCTTCCCCAGTTGACGTCGCGCAGGCTCGTCACCGTCGCCGTGACCAGCCGCCCCTGCAGATCAAACGTCAACGTGGAGCCCACGGTCACGCCCAGGTGATGCGCCGCATCCTCTTCGACCGAGACCTGGGGCGCCGTCATCGCTTTGCCATCGTCCCACCACCGGCCCGCGATGATCGTATTCCCCTTCGGCGGCGCCGACTGGACCGTCACCACATATTCGCGCTGAAAGAACCAAGCGTCGCGTCGCCCCTCCAGCTTCATGCCGCTCACGTTCTGATGGTTCACAGCCTGCAGCCTCGCCCGGGCAATCGGGGTCAGCTCAGCCGGCAGGCGGCGGTCGGCAAAGAAGCGCGCGAACGAGTCGCGCTGGTCGCGCTGGATGTCGATGAAGAAAAAGCTCGGCGCTTCGGTTGGAAGATTGTCCTGAATCTGGCGCATCAGACCGGCTTCCACTACGACGATCGCCACGATGACCGTGACCCCGATGCCCACCGACAGGATCGCCGTGGCCGCCTGGCTGCCGGGCCGGCAGAGATTCGCCAGCCCCTGCCTGAGGATCATTGAACGGGGCGCCCGTGTCGAGGATCGCCCGACCAGCCGGCTCACCAGCTCGACGACGCCGCGCGCCCCTGCGGCCAGCAGCAGGAGCGAGAGCGCCAGGACGCCCAGAAAGGTCGCGCCGATCCGGAGCGACCCGATCTGCCAGAGCATGAGCCCCGCCAGCGCGGTGACGATGACCAGCGCGGCCATCCATTGCGATCGATCCCTCCACGGGGAGCGGCCGCCGGTCCACGCCGCCGCCTCCTCCCCGCTCACCTCCCGGCGAAAGAGCCGCGCCGGCGGCACCCGGCGG
>DATJYI010000024.1:0-8156 GCA_035499635.1 Nitrospiria bacterium
AATACGCCGTGCTCTCCCACAAACGGGCCTTCCGGGCGATCCGGGAGGGCAAGTTCAAGGATGAAGTCATGACGGTGATGGTGCCGAAGAAGATGGCCGGCCGGGCGGTGACGCCGGAGCCCTTCAGCCAGGACGAAGGACCGAACGTCGCGCTCACCGAGCAGCAGCTGGCGCTCTATCCCCCGATTTTCAAGGAGGGCGGCTCCGTGACGGCGGGCAACGCCTGCCCGATCAGCGACGGCGCGGCTGCGCTGCTCATCATGTCGGATGAACGGGCCCGGGCGCTCGGCAAGACGCCGCTGGGCGTGATCCGGTCGTACGCCTTCGTCGGCGTCGACCCGACGAGGATGGGCATCGGCCCCGCCGAGGCGATTCCGATCGCCTTGAAGAAAGCGGGCGTGACGTTGAAGGACGTGCAACTGTTTGAAGTCAACGAAGCCTTCGCAGTGCAGTATCTGGCCGTGGAGAAGAAGCTGGGGTTGAACCGGGAGATCGTCAACGTCAACGGCGGAGCGATCGCGCTGGGCCACCCGGTCGGGATGAGCGGGGCGCGGATCACGCTGACGCTGCTTCGCGAAATGCAACGGAGGGAGCTGACGCTCGGCTGCGCCAGCATGTGCGTCGGCGGCGGCCTGGGCGCGGCGATGGTTGTGGAGCGGGTGTGATGTCGCGTACGGCGATGGGGACCCGGGGGAGAGCCGGGGCATGGGGGCATCGGAGGACGGTGTTCGATGCCGCACGGGCCCCCATATAAAAGGCCATCACTCCCCCGAACTGAGCGAGCGCATCAGCGCGAGCGGAAATGGAGCAAAGATGATCACGATGAATCAATTCGAGACGGGGCATGAATCGCATCTCTACGATGCGGTGCGGATCGCGTTCGGCGCGGTATTGCTGGTCATGGGGCTGTTGATGGCGGTCGCCGGGTTGTTGAGCGGCGGCGAGTCAGGCCATCTCGCGATGGTGCTGGGCGTCGCCGTCATCTTCATAATGGTCGGCTCCGGCATGCTGGCGCGACAGTCCTGGTCGAGATGGGGATTCTATCTCATCGCCGGCATGATGGTGCTCGGCGCGGGTGAAGCCGCCCTGCGCGCGCAAGTCCTCGCTCGGAACGTCATGTGGGATCGTCCGATCGCCCTGGCAATCGGCTTCCTGTTCGCCTGGGGACTGTGGATGTTGAGCCGTCATGAGGCGAAAGAACAATGGCGGGTTAAGGATTAGAAAGGCGAAGGGTTAGAAGAGAGAGCGGATTAGAAAAGAAAAGGCGGATTAAAGATTAGAACAGCAAAGCGGATGAGAAGAGAAAGGGCGGATTAAGGGGCAAGGGCGGCGAACAGAGCAAGAAGGCAAAGCGTATGGCCATGGGGCATCGGGGGAGAGCTGGGGTTTGGGGGCATCGGAGGACGCGGTAACGATTCCGCACGGGCCCCCATTGAAAAAGAACCTCTCCCCCCGAATGAGCGAGCCTCCTCAGAGGCGAAGCGGATAAAGGGTAAAGGGCGATGAGCAGAGTAAGAAGGCAAAGCGTATGGCCATGGGGGGCATCGGGGGGAGATAGGCTTCTCCCCCCGAATGAGCGAGCCTCCTCAGAGGCGAAGCGGATAAGGGGCAAGAACGGATCTACGGAGGCGATATGTACATCTATAAAGCCGGGGTGATCGGGGCGGGGACGATGGGGGCGCAAATCGCGCAAGTCATCAGCTTCGCCGGACTGCCGGTCGTGCTCAAGGACCTGAGCCACGAGTCGGTCGACAAGGGGCTGGCGACGATCCGGAAGATCTACCAGTCGCGCGTCGACAAGGGGAAGATGACGGCGACCGAGATGGACCAGAAGCTCGCCCTGGTGACCGGATCGACCAGCTATGATGATTTCAAGGACGTCGATCTGGCGATTGAGGCGGTCTTCGAGGATCTGGGCGTCAAGCAGAGGGTGTTCAATGAACTGGAGACGGCCCTGCACGAATCGGCGATACTGGCGACCAACACCTCGGCGTTGTCGATCTCGGCCATCGGATCCGTGGTCAAGCGGCCGCACAAGCTGGTCGGCATGCACTTCTTCAATCCGGCCCATGTCATGAAGCTGGTCGAGGTGATCCCCGGCCTGGCGACGTCGCCCGAAACGGTCGACGATACCGTGGCCTTCGCCGAATCGCTCCGGAAGATTCCCGTGCGGGTGCAGGAATGCGCGGGGTTTCTCGTCAACCGTCTCCTGATGCCCTACCTGAACGAAGCCGCCATTGCGCTGGAGGAGGGCGCGGCGTCGATGAAGGAAATTGATCAGGCGCTGACCGCGGCGGGCCTGCCGATGGGGCCGTTCGTTCTGCTGGACATGATCGGCATTGACGTCGCGCAGCGGGTGGCCGGGATACTTTACGACGCCTACGGTCCGCGGATGACCGCGGCCGTGATCATGGACGAACTGGTGAAGCGGAAGCGGCTGGGACAGAAGGTCGGAAAAGGTTTTTACATGGAAGGGGAGGATCCCGAGCTGCCGGCCCTGCTTGCCGAGATCCGGAAGCGCCGCGGCACGAAACCGCGCTCCCCCAGCGCATTCACCCCCGAACGGCTGCTGTTTCCCATGATCAACGAAGCGGTCATCTGTCTGCAGGAAGGGGTGGCCACGGCGACCGACATCGACATTGCCATGGTCGCGGGCATGGGCTTCCCGCAGGAGAAGGGCGGCCCGCTGCATCTGGCCGATGCGATCGGCATCGACGTAGTGGCGGCGGAACTGATCCGCTTGAGCCGCGAGCTGGGGCCCCGGTTCTGGCCCGCGCCGATGCTCAAGCGGATGGTCGCGGCCAACTATCTGGGCGTGAAGACGAAGAAGGGATTTTTCACCTACTAACGCCCCGTCCCCCTCTCCCCGTGCGGAGAGGCGGGCGGAGGGGGAGCGGACAGACAGTGGGAGAGTCATTCATCACCATCCAGTTCGAAGATGGCGTCGCCACCATCACGATCAACAATCCTCCGGCCAACACGCTGAACCTGTCGGTCATGACCGAGCTGGAGGCGGCGATTGACGGGTTGCTCGCCGATTCGTCCGTCAAGACGGCCGTGGTGACGGGCGCGGGCAATATGTTCGTCGCCGGCGCGGACATCCGTGAGATTGCCGGCATCAGCTCCGCCGAACAGGGGCGGGCGGTGACGCGGAAGGGGCAGGCCATTCTCGACAAGATCGAGCGGTCGCCCAAGCCGTTCATCGCGGCCATCAACGGGCTCTTCTGTCTGGGCGGGGGGCTGGAGCTGGCCATGGCCTGCCACATGCGGGTCGCGAGCGAACGGGTCCGGCTGGGGCTGCCCGAAATCGACCTGGGCATCATGCCCGGCTTCGGCGGCACGCAGCGGTTGCCGCGGATCGTCGGCCCTTCAAAAGCGGCCGAGCTGATCCTGACCGGCGACAAGATCACAGGGATGGAGGCGAAAGAGATCGGCCTGGTGAACAAAGCGGTGCCGGAAGCGGAGGTGCTCAAACAGGCGCAGGGACTGGCCAAGAAAATTGCCTCGAAGGGCCAGGTTGCCGTCCGCGCCATCATGACGGCGATCGGCCACGGGCTGGTCTCTTCTCAGGCGGCCGGCTTGCAGGATGAATCGGAGCTGTTCGGCAGCCTCTGCGAGACGGCGGATATGAAGGAGGGAGTGAAAGCGTTTCTAGAGAAGCGACATCCTAAGTGGGTTGATAAATGAGGCGGATTAAGAATTAAGAACATAGGGCGATGGGGGGCGCGGGGTGGAGCATGAGCATTGCTCCCCTCGCATGAGCGAGCGGATAAAACAAAGCGGATTAATGGATAAAGGGAAAGCGTGAAGCGTATGGCCATGGGGGGCATCGGGGGGAGATAGGCCTCTCCCCCCGAATGAGCGAGCCTCTTCAGAGGCGAAGCGGAATAAGGGGGCGCGAGGGCGTAAAGGGGAGAACGATGGGGATGGAAAAACGGGGAAAGACGGCGCTGGTCCTGGCCGGCGGGGGATTTCCCGGCTTCATGTACGAAATCGGCTGCCTGACGGCGCTGGACGAAATTTTCGAGCCAGGCTTCAACATTAATCAATTTGACATCTACGTCGGCGCCAGCGCGGGGTCGGCGATCGCCTCGCTGATCGCCAACGGCGTGCGGCCCCGGGAGATATTCGAAGCGATCCTCAATGACACCGACAGCCCCTTCAACTTCAAGCGGGAAAACATCTACAGCTTCGGGTACCAGGAGACCTGGCATCTCTTCAAGCGGGCCGTCCGGACGATCCTTCCGCTGTTCCACCACTTCATGTTCCGGCCCGCGAAGTTCTCGATGCTCGACCTGGTCTACATGCTGCAGGAAAACCTGCCCTCCGGCATCTTCACGTTGAAGAATTTCGACAACTATCTGGGCGAGTTCTTCTCCAAGGAAGGACGCACGAACGATTTTCGAAAGCTCCGGCGGCAGCTCTACGTCCCGGCCGTCGACATCGACCGGGGCCGGTACGATGTCTTCGGCGAGCCGGGGTTCGACGACGTGCCGATCTCCGCGGCCGTGACCGCCTCCTCGGCGATGCCCATCGTCTTCCAGCCGGTTACCATCAGGGGGCGGGATTACATGGACGGGGGCGTGGGCAGCGTGGCCTACCTGGACGTGGCGATCAACCACGGCGCCGAGCTGCTGATGGTGCTCAACCCCACCCAGCGGGTGGAAAACGACCGGAACCACATCTGCCTGACCTCGATCTCCGGCGAATGCGTCAGCATCAAAAACAAGGGACTCTCCTTCATCTACGACCAGGCCCAGCGGATCAACACCGCCTCGCGCCTCTACATGGCGATGCGCCGCTACAAATCCGAGCATCCGGAGAAGGATTTTCTGCTGCTGCAGCCCGAGCCGTTCGATTCCGTGATGTTCCTCTACAACGTCATCAACCTGAGCGCCAAGCTCGAAGTCCTCAACTTCGGCTACAAGTCGACCGTGACCGCGGTCTCGGAGCAATTTGACACGTACCGCGAATGTTTTGCAAAATGTGGGATCAAGGTGACCCTGGACCGCTTGGTGTCAAAGAAGCGCAAATGGGATTGATCCCCGTGCCGACCCCGACGCTCATTGTCCCATTCCTCCGGCGCGCATCAGGCTGCCGGTGAGCGGGATGCCGTCCGCCCCCCCCTCCAATCCGAGCGACCGTGCCGCGCTGCGGGACCGCCAGGAACAGGCGGAGGGTGCGGTCCGGCTTGACGCGGCCGCCGCCGTCCTGCTGATCGGGGGAGCCCTGCTGTTTTTCTTCATGGCGCCGTTCCGGTCGGAGTCCTACTACATCGACTGGATCTCCGGGTTCTTCATCGGCCTGATGGTGGGCGTGAGCGAAGCCTATTTGACCGTGACCAACTTCCGCCTCCGCCTCAGCGGCTCAACGGTCACCCTCCGTTGCGCCAGGGGCATTCCGGAAGGCATGCAGAACGTCATCGCGTTGCTGGCCGTTCTGCTCGCGGGCTATGCGGCGCTCATCGTGCTGTTCGGCCCGGTCTGGTCGCTGGACAAGACCGTCCTCTTCACCTTCAACACCGTCTGCGGCACGCTCTGGATGATGTGGATGGTCTATCTGGGTGCATTGGTCCGGTGGGCGGTGCGATGGCATCGGGTCCATGGGCAGGCGGTGCGGCTTCGGCTGATTCGAAGCGCCACGTAAGGTGGGATTGATGCGGATTGATGTCACATTGTGAAATTGGTTTGTCAGTTGCTGTCAGAACACAGCACGTTCAAGACGGTCACCGCCAGTCCGTTTGTTGACATGATGTAGGCCCTGTGTTAAGAGAACACCTTGTTTTCCGTCACATGGCGGCGTCATCCGTCAGGCGTGCCGGCGCCCCGGACAGGCCGTATGATCCCCGCACTGGTCAATGACGCCTCAGCACATGCAAGCCCGACAGGAAAACCAACGACTGTCCGGCAATCACGGGACGAACGCATTGACGCTCTTGGGATGATACACGAGTGGCTCCGATGAGCGCGGTTCACCATCTGACAAAAACCCAAATCAAGCGCTTTGCCGTTCAACAACGGAACGCGGGCGAGTACTACAATGTCAATGACCCGCAATTAGAGGACACGTTCCGCGGATCGATTGATCGCTATTGTGATATTGCAACGGCCTTTCGTGAGTCGCCCCGCGTGTTGGATGCCGGCTCCGGTAACGGGTTGCTGCTGGCCCTGTTGAAGCTGTTGGGGCATGAGGTCTATGCGGTCGACCTGTTCGACCATCGCAACGATGCGTTGTATGTGAAGCACCACCTGCCCTTCAAGCTGTGCAACATTGAAGCGGACGCGCTTCCCTTTGAGGCTGAATGCTTCGATGCATTGAGCTGTTGCCAGGCGCTGGAGCATTTTACGCATTCGCATCTTCCACCCGTGTTGGAAATGAAACGGGTTTTAAAAAAGGGAGGGGTCATCGAAATTGATGTGCCCAATGTCGCCGGATTTCGCAATCGGAGCCGCTTGCTGCGGGGAAAAAATATCACCCATGATTACAAGGAACGGTACCTATATGCGAAGCCGGTCGTGTATAAAGGGCGGGAATATTATCCGGACAGGCACAACCGGGAATTTACGAAAGCCGAACTCGAATTGTTGCTGAGCGAAGCCGGGTTTCGGGACATCGACGTCAGATTCTTGAAATCCCGCAGATACAGGACGGGACTTGACGCGCTCAGAAACATCGGCACGGCGTTGAAGGACCTCTACCCTCCGCTCAGAAAATCGCTCATGGCGTTTGCCGTGAAATAACGCCGGGCGGTCGTACACATCGTACAGGGCAAGAGAGGTCTGCACTCGGGATGTCTGGGTGGGTGGTATGGCCGCGGCTGGCGCAAGCCGGTGGGGCCGTCTGAGAGGCCGCGACGTGACGCGGGCGTCAGAACGTTGCGTATAAGGAAAAAGCGGGAAATTGAGTCTGAATAAGGGATTCGATATCCGGCGTGGAGCTCACCCGCGCGAACGAATTGGTCGTCTCTGAGTCGAGAAAGAAAACATCAGCCGCGCTGATGACAGCGATGTCCGGCGGTAGGAGATACCCGCTCCAACCCACAGCGAGCAGCTCGTCCCCGGAGCCGAAAAAGCCGATATGGTCGATATCGGACGGGACGCTCCCCAGCTTTGCGACCGGGGCATTGGTCGCGGCATCAATGCTGCTGAGCGCGCTCCTGGCGACACTGACACCGTGCATCTTTTTGGCCAAAATGAGTCGCATGGGAGTGGGGCGAGTCCCATAGGAAAGGGTCGTGCTGTTGGACATGCCCACCCATGCGGCGTTCACACTGGCGGATTCCGGCGTGCCATCCTCATGCATCACTTTTGCCGTCACGCCGGAAGCGGACAAGACGTTGTAATAGACACGAAACCCCGCAGTCCACAGGCCGGTAATTTCATCCGGGACGCTATCCAATTTAAATGACAACATCCCAGACTTGAGCACGGTATGCAGTTCGGTGCCGGTTCCGGTCAAGACCGTATAGACCACGGAATAATCCAACAGAGCGAACACGGGCCCCAAATGATCAGAGACAAGAAGGGTGGCAGGGGCACTCCCATCTGCCGGAACCTTGTAGATGGACGATCCATCTTGAAAGTAGCCATAGACTCCATCGCGAATGATGGCGATGGCCCCGATCCCGAAAGGGACATTCGAGTAGAGCGATGCCGAGAGGGTTCCGGTCGCGACATTGTAGAAGCGCAAGGTGTTGTCCACAACAAGAAAAATGCCGTCGGCAGGCATTTCTGTCGACGCATCCGCCCTGGACACTCCGGAGGTGATAGTGACGACGAGTTGTTTGGTGGAATCGGTGAACTGAGGATCATACCGGTAGAGATTGGCGCCATCCAACGCAAGCCAGCCGATCAGGGCACCCGTGGTTGACCAATCATGGAGCGCAGCCACCGGCTCCTTCGCCGGGACGGGGCTGTCCGAAGCGCTCATGCCGACCGTGACCATTCGCCACACATTATCCTGCGTAATATTATCCGAACAGGTGCCGTTCGGACCCGGCAGCTCATAGACGAATTGAGAGAGAGCGGGATCCGTCAGGTCAAAGCCGTCTGAAGTGGAACGGCAGATGAGGCCGGCGCCAGCTTCATCGGAGAGCTGGGCCGCCGCCGGCGGTCCGTTGTTCTTGAGCGCGCTGACCTTGTAGAGGTGGCCGTCCT
>DATJYI010000025.1:0-2622 GCA_035499635.1 Nitrospiria bacterium
ATTTTTTCTGCTATGCTAGTCGTCGCCTCTCACAAGGAGACCCGTGAATAACGCCTACGACGTCATCGATCTTCAGCAAGGCACGGCCGAGTGGCATGAGTGGCGCAGCCACGGCATCGGCGGCTCGGATGCCCCGGCGATCATGGGCGAAAACCCGTGGAAGAACGCCACGCAGCTCCTCCTGGAAAAGCTCGGCACAGGCCACAAGACTGTGACCAATGCGGCCATGGCGCGCGGCACCGCGCTCGAGCCGGAAGCCAGAAAGCAATACGAGACGGTCCGCAATATCCGCGTGGCTCCCGCATGCCTGCAAAGCACCGCACATGAGTGGCTGCGCGCCAGCGTGGATGGATTGGCGGCCGACGGGAGCGTGGTGGTTGAAATCAAATGCGGCGAGAGTACTTACAGAAAGACGGCCGGGAGCCGGCAAGTGCCGGATTATTACGTCGGCCAGCTACAGCATATTTTGGCAGTCACCGGTCTGCCCCATATCGATTTTTTCTGCTGGTTGCCGAAGCTTCCGGAAATCCACCTCCGCATCGAACGGGACGATCGGTATATCGCCCGGCTCGTGGCCGCCGAGCAGGCCTTCTGGAGGCTCATCAGGCAAAAACGGGAACAATGACGCCTCAATACATAGGGACAGGCGTTATTATTTTCATGTTTCGCAGCCAATTGTAAGGTGAATCATATAATTCCGCGGGAAATTATGCCCTGCTCCCGTTCTGTATTTCTCCGGTTTGAGTCATTCGTCACACCATGACCAACCCTCTCCTCGCATCTCTCGCCGCTCTCACCCTCATCCTTCTCTCCGCCTGCGCACATGTCCTGCCCTCCACCGCCGCGAAAACTCCCGCGATCAAGCAAACGATCACGAATAAAATCATGGATCTGGACCGGGCGGCGGACACGCAATGCCGGCAGCGCAAAATTGTACAGTCGGAGATCCTGCGTTTTTATGCCGTGACCGGCATTTCCTCCGAGCGGTGGACCCTGGACCGGTGCGGACAGCGCATCAATTACCTCGTCACATTAAAACCGGACTATTATGGTTCGACCAGCGTGAACGTTCAGCCCGAACGGTGACGCGCGCCTGCGCGCCGCCGCTCCGTTCGGCTTGTAATTTGACCGATGCCGGTATACAATGACCGACCAATGGGGGACTATGCCTAAACGGTGGGATAAAAAACAGCGCGGGGCACCGACGAAGGGCCGGCGCGGCCGCAAGGCTGCCGATGAGTCGACCTCAACGCAGGACAACGACGAAGAAGCCGTGGTCGATTCAGAGTCGTTTTCGGCGTTTACGGAGACGTCCGACGAGGAGAGCAGCGACTTCAGCGACGAATCAGAGTCGGAGTCGGAGGCCGAGGAGCAGCCGGCTGAACCGCTTGGGCGGGAGGAGCCCGACGCGGTCAAAAGTTATCTGAAGGAGATCCGGCGCTGGGAGCTGCTGACCTATGAACAGGAACAGGCGCTGGCCAAACGGGTCTCTAAGGGGGACGGCCGGGCCCGCCGCCGAATGATCGAATCGAACCTCCGTCTGGTGGTGAGCATCGGCAAGCGCTACATCAATCGCGGGCTGCCCTTCTCGGACATCATCGAGGAGGGCAATCTGGGCCTGATTAAGGCGGTCGAGAAGTTCAACTACAAGAAGGGCTTCAAGTTCAGCACCTACGCCTCCTGGTGGATCCGCCAGTCGATCGAGCGGGCCATCATCAACCAGAGCAAGCTGATCCGCCTGCCGGTGCACGTGGTCGAACGGCTCAACCATTATCTGTCCGCGATGGAGGATCTCGTCCAGGAGCTGGACCGCGAGCCGACCGTCCAGGAGCTGTCGCGCCAGATGAAGTACGAACAGGGGCAGGTGGTGGAGTTGCAGCAGGTGATCCGCAAAATCTATTCTCTGGACAGCCCGGTCGGCGCGCAGCAAGAGGCGACGCTCAAGGACATCATCATCGATCATTCGCAATCCCTGCCGTCGACGACTGCCGAGGGGATCAAACAGCGGGAGGAGATCTTCGAGTGGATCAAGGGGCTTCGCGACACGGAAAAGCAGGTGATTCTCATGCGGTTCGGGCTGGACGGGGGCGAGCCGCAGACGCTCGAGGAGATCGGGCAGGTGCTGGGATTGACCCGGGAACGCGTGCGTCAGATCGAAGCGGCGGCGTTGCAGAAGCTGAGGGCCATCGTGACGGCGCAGATGACGGAATACGAGGAGCAGCTCTGAGGGGGACGGATGGCGGCATGGTCGATCTGAAGAGCGTGATCCGGGAGATCCCCAATTTTCCCAAGGAGGGGATTCTTTTTTACGACATCACGACGCTCCTCAAGGACGCCGAACTGTTCCGCCGCGTGATTGAGAAACTGGCGAAGTTGTACGAGGACGAGGGAATCGATAAGGTGGTGGCGATCGAATCCCGCGGCTTCATCCTGGGCTCGGCGCTCGCCTACCGGTTGAACGCCGGCTTCGTGCCGGTCCGCAAACGGGGCAAGCTCCCGAGCGACGTCTACGAAACCGAATACAATCTGGAATACGGCTCCAGCGCCCTGGCCATTCACCGCGACGCGATCGTCACGGGCGAGCGGGTGCTGATCGTGGACGATCTGCTGGCGACGGGCGGA